>CAYJSR010000102.1:0-2506 GCA_964373095.1 Candidatus Woesearchaeota archaeon | reverse complement strand
TCTTTCATTAATAAGTCCAATACTCTATCTTGAGACATATATTTTCATGTTGTTATTATGTTTAAATATGTTATTATTTATGTTCAAAGATTAATTATGCAAACTATTCAAAAGCCTAAATTAAGAAGAGGCGCCTTGCTCCCTATAGTTAAATATAGAGAATTAAAAGATCCTCCTAATGAAATATTAGATTCTATGAGAGTTCATGATTTAATATTATTTGTGGGTTTTTTAAGGGATAATGGGATTGCTTTTCATGATTTAGAATCATTGAGGAAAAAAATGCCTAGGCTCTATAGAAGAGCTGATAGAATAATAGATTTTTCAGATTATATTGGAAGAAGAAAAACAAATCATGATAGGATTGCTTACTATGCTGGACATAGACCTAGTTTAGTATTAACTAGGGAACAAGATTATAGAGAAAGATTTCAGATCAATACTACAATGAGTGTTGAAGCTGTAAAAAAGCTTAGAGAAATGTATCTTGATGGTTTTAGTTTTATTCCTGGAATCTTAAGAAGAGAAGCAAAAGAAGTTTTTGAGGTTGCAAGAGAATCATTAGCTAGTAGATGTGAAGGAATTAATTTTGATTATATACCTTGTGTGGAAGAAGCAATGACTAGAAGGGATGATGTTAGAGAATATTTTAGAAAAAATTTTGGAATTTCATCTACTTATGGATTATATTTACCTGAGGATAGGTTAGATGATGATCCAGAAGAAGGCTATTATGTTATTGGATGTAATGGAAACTTTCGTGCTCCTTTATTTATTTCTGGTGTTGATGGGTTGGTTGCTGAAAGAGAAGCTATTAGTTATTGTGATGATTTAAGAGTTTACATTTTTAAAAGATTAGATTCTGGTGAAAAGATTGATGCAGATATTGTTAGAGAATTAAGAAAACAGTTTTTAGGAAAAACTTCACTTGATATTATTAAACGTGTAATAATTCCTGATTTGGGTCTTAGAGAAGCAGATTCAGAATATTGGAATGGTGTTGTTAGAGATAATTTAAAACAATTTGATATGTCTGGGTTTGAAGGAGAATTAAGTTCTGATAATAAATTACTTACAAAGGCTAGATTAGAAGCAAGATGTGAAGTTGTTTTTGATTTGCTTTTTAACCATTCTAAAAGAAGAAAAATAGATGAGGAAGACTTTAAAACTAAGCTACCATTTCCTTATAAAACACTTACAGAGTCTTATGGTGATTTTACTAACGCATTAGTAACTTTTTATGGATTAAAAGGCATTAAGTTTAATAGACTTGATCCAGTATTCGCACGCTATGACTCAAGAGAATTAGTTGATGAATTAAGATTAACTGAAAACCAGTTTTATATCTTGGCAGATAGAATTAAAATGCCTTTAGTAGATTGGGATTTAAGAGCATATAGAGTAGTTCATAAAGAACACGCAGAATTAGTTTTAGGGAGAATTAGAGATGCATTTGAACTATATGAAAAAGCTGCTTAATTTCTATTTAATAAGTTTAATCTGAAATTTTCTAAAAATCTTTCGATAATTTTATAGAAATCTATATAAATCTGTTAGTATTATTAGTTACTATGAAAGAAAAAACTGTAACTATAACAAAAAAAGAATATGATAAACTAAAGAGAGAAGCCAATATTGATTATGAATTTTTAGAAGAGATTAGAGTTAGTTTAAAGGATATAAAAGAAGGAAGAGTAATAAGAGTTAGGTAACTTTAGTTTCTATCTCTTCTTTATAATTCTCAAGTAGAAACCAAATGGCGTTTATAACTTTTTGTTGATCTTTCTTTTCACTTATATTCACTAAATAGACTTTTTTTAATTCTTCATAAATTAAATAATATATTCTATACTTATCTTTCTTCTTTTCTCTAAACCAAGGAACTTTTATTGGATCGCCAATGTAAGGATTATTAATAAGTTGCGATTCTATTTTATCAACCCACTCTTTGAAATCTTTGGGAAATTTCGTTAATATTTTATTAAATGTTTCTGAACGATATACTTTAAATGTCATAAATCCAATAATACTCTAATCTTCAATAAGCTTGAGTAATAATTCTTGAAAGATTTTCAATTTTTTAGAAAGTTTTTCATTTTAGAAAGTTATTTTAATTGTAATTTGTTCTTTTATTTATGCCAACGTCGCATAATCTGGTAGTGCACTGGTCTCGAAAACCAGATCCGAAAGGAGCTCTAGGTTCAAATCCTAGCGTTGGCGCTTTTCCTTGTTTTTACTGACTAAAACTTTTTTAATAATTTTTTTAATATTGTTGATAAATTCTTTTATTGTTTTGTTATATTGATTGTTTCTCAGGCAAAAATTGATTAAATTTCACCATTATTTTTTTTCTTATATTATATGTATTCCCATTGATTGCATAAGCCATCCATCCTAGTAATCTCTCTAACGTCTACTCTGTATTTACAAGCTTTCCTGTGTTCATTTTACTCACCGAAACCTTTAAATATTTTAAATGTCTTATGTGTATTAAATAAATTAAATA
>CAYJSR010000101.1:0-2606 GCA_964373095.1 Candidatus Woesearchaeota archaeon | reverse complement strand
AATATGTATGCAACACCTGTGATATATAAATATTAATTAAAGAAAAATAATAAATCTATCTCTTCTATAGGTATATTTATCTGTTTTGCAAACTCTTTAAACTTTTCTTCTATCTCAAAATACTTTTTATCAGTCAAAGTCTCTGGTATTTCTTCTATTGCTCCATGTTTCAATAAATTCTTTAGAATATGCCTGTCTAGTATTACCATATTTTCATAATGGCCTATATTTCTTAAAAAATGTGAAGATTCTTTCCATCCTAAACCTTTTATATTATCTACTAACCATTCTCTTAACTCTTGTATATTATTAAATTCAGATAGTTTATTCTTAATATTTATCTTTTTATTATCCGTGAATAATTTTCTTGCTTCTATAATATAATTCGTTTTATTATTATTAAATCTAACACCAATTAAATAATCTTTTATATCATTTTCATTTCCAGTATATAATAAATTAGTTTTAACTAAGTTTTGTATGGCTGCATCACATATCTTTGCCTTGCTTTGTGGTGTCAATAAACAAAAACATAATTCAGCAAATATTCTTTTATCATCTTCCTTGCCTACAGTTTTAAAATATTTTAATCTATTTTTTATTATATCTTTTCTTTCAGAATAACCTTGTTTTAAGTATCCTATATCTTTTAGATTCATAATATAATAATTAGTTGGTGCTTTATATAAATTATCATACTATAAATAACCCATTCCTTTCATCAATTCATCTTTCAATATTTAAGGAGCATTAACTTCAATAATAAGCTCTCTATAGCTCTTCGGTGTAATCTTAACCTCTCCCTTTTTCTTTAACTTTATAAACTTAGCAATTTCTTTGGGTATTCTTATAGCTAAACTATTGCCAACTTGGGCAACTTTTGTTTTTTTAGCTAAACCAAATAAACCAAGCTCCTTGGATTTTAACTGTATTTTTACAGCAATATCGCTATCAAAAAACGTTTCATTACATTTAGTACAAACAAGGGCATTAAATTTTCCTAAAGATATATCAAACTCTTTATGTTCAACTAATTTTTTCTTTAATTGTCCATTACACATTACACATTTCATTTTTCTCCTCCATTTCTATAAACAGTTACAATAAAAAGAGCATTTTCTTTCTTCAAAAATACACACTCCATTCCCCCCATATTTGCATGCCATTTTTCATTCTCAGTTTCTTTCCATTTCATGCCTTTTTTTATAATAGTTTCAACTTCATTGCTTTCTATACCCAGAGCATCCATTTTTTCTAAAGCATGCCTGCTGTATAATATCTTAATATGTAATCACCAAGATATACATAGATTTACATGTTTATATATCTTATGTTTTAATGTTTTATACTTTTCAAAAACTTATTCAATGATAAAGTATTCATTATATCTTTAGCCTCAGCCCAGCCCCTTCTAGCCTGCCAAACTCCAAACTGCATAAATTCCTGATGGCTAGTATGGTGCGAATCTGTACTAATAACTAATTTAACTCTCTCATTTACAGCCCTTCTAATATTTACATCATTTAAATCTGCTCTTGTAGGAAAAGCATTTATTTCTAAACAAGTATTGGTTTCTTTAGCTTTATCAAATATTTTCTGTAAATTAATAGCAAATTCTTCTCTCTTCTGCAAAACTCTTCCAGTAGGATGTCCTATGATATCTACATTTTCATTTTCCATAGCAATCAATGTCCTCTTAGTTATTTTTTCTTCAGTTTCTTTCATTCCACTATGAATGCTAGCAGTTACTACATCCAATTGTTTCAAAACAGAATCTTTTATATCTGGTTTCCCATTATCTACAATATTAACTTCACATCCACTTAAAACAGTAATCTTATTTCCATATTTTTTATTCATTTTCTTAACGTATTCAGTTTGTTTTAATAATTGTCTTTCATTTAATCCATGCGCAATCTGCAAAAATCCAGTATGGTCACTTATCACAATATACTCACGTCCTAAAGAAATAGCTTTCTCAATCATCTCTTCCATGGTGTTTAACCCATCACTTTGTTTAGTATGCATATGCAAATCTCCTTTAATATCTTTTAACTCAACTAACTTTGGTAATTTATGTTTCATTGCCAACTCAACTTCACCTTGATTTTCTCTCATTTCAGGTTGAATATAATCTAATCCTAATGCCTTGTAAACAAGTTTTTCATCTTCAGCTGCAATTATTTTCTTTCCTTTAAATAAACCATATTCACTTAATTTATATCCTTTAGAAATTGCAATTCTCCTTAATTTTACATTGTGGTCTTTATTTCCTATGAAATACTGCATGGCGGCTCCGAAACTTTTTTTAGGTAAAACTCTTAAGTCAACCTGCATATTATTTTTTAATATTACAGTGCTCTTTGTATTTCCTTTAGCTAAAACTCTGTTAACAACATCTAATTTAGTGAAAGCATCCATAACTTTAGAAGGTTTATCACTTATGGTTAAAATATCTAAATCTCCTATAGTGTCTTTTCTTCTTCTTGTACTACCACAAATCTCAACTCTTTTTACTTCTTTTATTTCTTTGATTTTATTTTCTAATTCTTGAATTTGTGGCCATTCATAACCTAAAACAAACCTTTGTTTAGAAACTTTAGCAA
>CAYJSR010000100.1:0-2615 GCA_964373095.1 Candidatus Woesearchaeota archaeon | reverse complement strand
TTGTTTTAGAAGAATTATCTAGATTATGTGGTGTAGGAAGTATAGGTCACTTAAAAGAAGCATTAATAGAATTAAAAAAAGATTATGAAAATAAAAATGGGGCTTTAGAGATTATTGAACATGGAGATAGTTGGAAATTAAATATTAGAAAGGATTATTTGTATTTAACTGAGAGTTTATTAACTGATTCTGAATTAGATAAACCGACACAAGAAACGTTGGCTGTGATTGCTTATAAAAATCCAGCTTTACAAAGTGAGATTATAAGAATTAGGGGTAATGGGGCTTACGAACATATACAAATATTAAAGGAATTAGATTTTATAGTTTCTGAACCTTCTGGAAGAAGTAGAATATTAAAATTAACAAATAAGTTCTATGATTATTTTGATGTTGTTGAAAATCAATTAAGAAGTAAGATGCAAACTGCTGCTAATAAGGATACTGCTAAGGTTGATGTTGTTTCTAAAGATAATGTTGCGGGAAATGCAATTGTAGAAGAAAATGGTTCTTAATATTTTTATAATAAGGTTTTTATATGGTGGTTATTAGTTTAATTGAGGGTTATTTATGAAGCACAAGATTAAAACTGAATATGTACTTTTGTTTTTATTGTTCTTGTTTGTTTTAGTCTTTAGGTTATATTTTACTTTTAGTATAAATCATTTTAATACTGATGAGGCTTATTCAAATCTAAGACATATAAACTATCTAGCAGAAAATAAGCAGATTATGGTTTTTGATGAGCTAAGTTATGGTGGCAGAGAAGTATTATACGCTCCCTTGTTTGATATTGTTATGGTTTTGTTAAGTTTTGGTAGTTTGTTCCTACTTAAATTAATTCCTGAGATATTTATCTCCTTGACTGTTATTATAGTCTATTTAATTGCAAAAGAAATAAGTGGAAATAAGTATGCTGCTTTATTCTCGGCTGCTTTATCTGCTTTTTATCCAATATTATTTTCTGAGACACTTAATAATATTTCAGTTTATACTTTAGTTATTCCACTTTTATTGATTATACTCTATACTTTATTAGACTTAAATGACAATAGAAAGTTATGGATATTCATTCTTTCTTCATTTTTACTTCCTTTGATGCATCCTTCTGCACTTATTTATGTTGTGACTATATTTTTATATTTTGTATTATTGGCCGGTGGTGCTTTGGTGCCAACAAGAATAAAGAAAGAAGGGATTATATTCTCACTTTTATTAATAATATTGCTGGAATTTATTATATATAAAAAAGCTTTCTTGGTTTATGGTGCAAATATACTTTGGCAAAGTGTTCCTGCAAATATAATTAGTGATACTTTTGGTAATGTCTCGCCATTGGATTTATTGGTTGGTGTTGGATTGTTGCCTTTGGTTTTAGGCAGCATTGGCATTTATATTACTTTTATTAAAGAAAAAAAGAAATCTGCATTTATGTTCTCTGCATTTGCTTTAGCAGTATTATTAATGTTAGCTTTTAGATTATTAACAATTTCTATTGGTTTAATGTTCTTTGGTTTAATCTTGAGCATTTTTGCTTCTTCTAGTATTGTATTAATTTATAATTATCTAAGCAATATTAGATTTAGCTATGTTAAAAATTTATTTGTAATAAGTTTATTAATTTTATTTTTGATATCTTCTATATTACCTTCTTTTTATGCTGCGGAAAAAAGCAGTGACATAGCTACTTCTATATTTAAAGAAGTTAAGTGGCTTGAAGCCAATACCCAACAAAATATAACTGTTTTAGGCAGCATTGATGAGGGAAATCTTATTACAACTATAGGTAAAAGAAAAAATGTTATTGATAATAATTTTTTATTAGCTCCAGATCCAATAACAAGGGCAAATGATGTTGATACAATCTATAAGACTGTTAGTGAAGCAATTGCTTTAAATTTAATAAAAAAATATAATATTGATATTATTTACTTTTCTTATGATACTAGAGATAAATATAATATAGATAGTCTGAAATATGCTAAAGATTCTTCATGTTTTAAAACAATTAGAGAGGGAACATATTATGTTGTTAGCTGCTAGAAAATATTTTTGGTTATTGCTTGTAATTTGTATAATTGTACTTATCTTGCCAATTGTTATTAGAGATAGAACTGCTAATTCTTTATTTATAGATTCTGAAAGCTATAAAAGTATTAACTTAGCTAATTCTCTGGATCATGGTGATAAAACTTTATTTGAAGAAAGGGCATGGTATTATCTTATCAATCTTAAACCTGAATTTATGGTTAGGTATTTACCTATGTTATTTGGAATACTCTCATTTTTATTATTTTATTTATTAATTTCTAAAATTAAACCTGAACTTAGAGGTATTTCTTCTTTATTACTTATAATCTCGCCTTCATTTTTGTACCTGTTTTCTATAGCTACTAAACATACTGCGGCAATATTTTTCATTGTTTTAGGGTTTTATTTATTTTATTCTAATAAGAAAAATTTTGCGTATATCTCTTTTTTCCTAAGCGGTTTTTTCTCTATATTTATCTTATTTATTTTATTACTTTATTTTTTCTTCAAATCATTGAATTCTGATAATCTTAAAGATTTTTACTATATTTTATTAGGCTTTATTATTTCTTTTTTGATACAGT
>CAYJSR010000099.1:0-2623 GCA_964373095.1 Candidatus Woesearchaeota archaeon | reverse complement strand
TTATCTCCAATATCAACATCATCAACAATGGCAGTTATTGTTTTAGCAGTTCCAACTCTAATATTTCTACTTAAATTAAGATCATAACTAATTGTAGGAGCATGATTATCATTAACTATTCCAGAATCTAAAGAACCATCAGAAGCATCAAAACCACCATCTCCATTTCCACCATCAACACTATAACCAGAATCTAAAGAACCATCAGAAGCATCAAAACCACCATCTCTATTTCCACCATCAACACTATAACCAGAATCTAAACTTCCATCAGCAGCATCACAACAATCTCCAGCATCATCAGCATCTACATTATTATTATCTCCATCCAAACTACCACCAGGAGAATCAACACCCGCATCAGGTCTATAAAAAGCATCAGGAGAATTATTAGAAGTTGAATCATTAAAACTATCTGAATTAACACCATTACAAGAATCACAATTAGAACCACCAATATCATCTTGAACATTAGAACCATTATTACCTGAAGTTTTATCAGAACCACAAGCTAAAACTAAAGCAACTAATCCAGATCCAAATAAATTTCTCTTATTCATGTTTATTTAAATTAATTAATAGATATTTTAAAGTATCTCAAGTTATATAAATATTACTATCTAGTGATAACTTGATAGATTTAGTTTCTTAATAAGATTTAAATATAAGTTTTAGTTTAAATAATCATGGTAAACCTCGAAGAAACCATTAAAAGTGTTGAGCCAAAAAGAGAAAAAACAAGATCTACCGAAATATTAAGTCCAATACACATTGAAAGACCAATACCTGTTTATGAAGGGTTTAAGTTAATAGAAGATAAAGCTTATTCTGGTGGAACAAGCATTAAATATTGGATGTAAATCTCTTTTGGAATCAAAATGAATTTTTCTTTTATTTTTATAGGCACTACACACAGATTCATAGATGATTTTATAAAACAAAAAGAAATTATACTAAAAATAAAGCCAGAATTTATACTTTGTGAAGAATTAGAAAATTTAGTTTTAGATTCTAAAGAAAAATTCAAAAAATTATTTAAAAAAAGAACAATTTCTAATATGACTACTTTTGAAGAATTAGAAAATTTAATTAGATTATGTTTTAATAATAATATAAAATTAATAGGCATTGATTTAAAGAACTTTGGATTTAATAAGAATCTACAAAATAAAATAAAAAATAAAGAGTGTCTTTCTCCAGAAGAAGAAAAGAAAGTTAATGATATATTAATATTAAGAGAGAAAAAGCATGTAAATAATATTTTAAGATATAGAAAGAAGACTAATCTTACTATAATAATAATTATTGGTTGTTGGCATCTAAGAAAAGGATCATTATTAAGAAATAAGATAAAAGATTATAAACTAATAGTACCTTATAATGAAAAAGATAGACCTTTATTAGGTCCAAGTAAATTTAAGAAAGTTAAATACAAAGAAATAATTCCAAATGACAACTAAATTAAATATTAAAGATTCTCTTTATATTCTACAAGATTCAGAAGGAAATTATATTTTTATTTCTACTGCGACACGAAGAATTAGGAGATTTAAGGTAAACTCTTTAGTTAAAGAAATTATAAGGGCACTAGACTCAGAAGCGATAGAATCTGATTTAATAACTAATTTATCTAAACAATATAAACCAGAAGAAATAAATTTATGTTTAGAGACTTTAGAAAAAGAAGGAATAATTAGAAGATACACATCTGATATAACTTCTGGTAGACATTCTAAACAATTATTATTTATTGATGAGTTAACTGCTTCTAGAGAAGAGACAATTGGCCTACAAAAAAGGATAGAGGATTCTAAAATCGCCGTTTTTGGAGTAGGAGGCATAGGAACTTGGATTGTAAATGGTTTACATCAGATTGGGGTTGGTGAAATAAGGATTATTGATCCAGATACTGTGGATGAAACCAATCTGAATAGACAATTATTTTTTGATTTTAGTGATATTGGAAGATATAAAGTAGAAGTTATAAAATCAAAATTAAAGGATGCAAAGATAATTCCTTTTAAAAATAAGGTAGAACCAGAACAAGATCTTGAAAAAATGGTTGCTGGATGCAATTTTTTAGTTAATTGTACTGATAACCCTTCAGTTGTAGAAACAACTAGAATAATTAATGAATATGCGACAAGATTGGGAATTCCTTATTGTGTTGCAGGAGGATATAATTTACATTTAGGAATGATTGGGCCAATTATAATTCCAGGTACAACTAGAACTTTTGATGATTTTATTGAATATCAAAGAAATATTGATCCGTTAAAAGATTTAAAAAAAATAAGAGATATGAAACAGACAGGAAATTTAGGACCAATAGCAGGAGCAATAGCTAATATCCAAGTAATGGAAATATTTAAATATTTAACTGGAAAAGGAAGAATAATTATTAATAGATTTGCAGAGATTGATTTTATGGATCTTAGTATTGAATGGAAAGAATATTAAAAAGACTGAAAAGATATTATAATATTCCATTATAGATTGCAGAACTTATGAAGATATTACATTCTGAAGATTTGGTTACACAAGCTAAATAAGTAACCTTTTATGTTGAATAGTTTCATTATTAATTTCAACAACAATTAAAGCAACTTTATCACTCAAATAG
>CAYJSR010000098.1:0-2687 GCA_964373095.1 Candidatus Woesearchaeota archaeon | reverse complement strand
TTAAGAGAGTATGGTTTAAAAGTAGATTTTTATTGTAGAAGTTTAGATGGCGAAGAACTTAGTGAGCAGGATCATGCATCTTTTATTGCTAAATATGGGGATTTTTTATCTAAAGAAAGGGAAATAAGAGAAGTAGCAAAAAAAGCAGGAGTACACATTATAGAAAGGGATTTACTTTTAGAAGATATTATGCGTCTTTTAGAACAGAATAAAATATTAATTGCTCTAATAAATTGGAACGTATTATCTAAAAAAGAGGGTTATCAAGGACACTTTGTTGTACTGACGGGAGTTGATGAGAATTATATTTACGCGCATAATCCAGGACCCAACTACCCAGAGGCAAATATGCAAATACGAAAAGGTACAATATATAAAGCCATGGATTATAGAGGTACAAATAAAGAAGTAGTTGTCGCTTGTTTATGATAACTAGTCCTAACATTTAAATATCAGTAATTTAACTTCTAAATCATGGAAAAATCAAGAGCAGAAAAGATACTAGATATTGCAACTAAAAGGGGTTTTATTTACCCTTCAGCTGAAATTTATGGTAGTAAAGCAGGTTTTTGGACATATGGTTCTTTAGGCACTAAAATAAAACATAAATGGGAAAATCTATGGCGTTCTTATTTCTTATCACTAAATACAAATTTTTATGAAATAGAAGACTGCAATATTATGCCAAAGAAAGTATTTGAAAGTTCAGGCCATCTAAAAAACTTTACAGATCCATTAACAGAATGTGAAAAATGTCATTTTAGATTTAGGGCAGACCAGTTAATAGAAGATGAATTAAAAATAGAAGTTGGTGGACTAAAGGAAGATGCATTAAGTAAATTAATAAAAGATAATAAACTAAAATGTCCAAAATGTAAAGGAAACATAACAGATGTTCGTTTCTTCAATATGATGTTTGAATTAAAAGTTGGTGCTACTGGCGACGATATAATGTATTTACGTCCAGAATCAGCTCAATCGCCGTATCTAGCATTCAAAAGAGAGTTCGAGGCAACAAGAAGAAAATTACCTTTAGGTTTAGCAAGCATAGGCAAGGTATTCAGAAATGAAATTAGTCCAAGACAAGGTTTCTTCAGATTAAGAGAATTTAATCAAGCAGAACTACAAATATTTTTTGATCAAGATAAAATAAACGAGCATGAAAACTGGAATAGTGTAAAAGACTATAACTTAATTGTATTTTCAGATAAAAGAATAAAGAAAATTACTTGTAAGGAAATAAATGAGAAATCAAAGCTGCCAAAGTTATATGTTTATCACATGGCTAAAGTACAAGAATTTTATTTAAATATATTACAAATACCAGAGTCGCAGTTTAGATTCAGAGAATTAGGTGAAGGAGAAAGAGCTTTTTATAACAAGATTCATTTTGATATTGAAATAAATATGGAAAGTTTAGGTGGATTTAAAGAGGCAGGCGGGATTCATTATAGAACAGATCACGATTTAGGGGGGCATCAACTAGGTTCAGGAGAAAAACTTGAAGTGAATATAGATGAAAATGGAAAAGTAAAGAAATTTATTCCTCACGTTTTAGAATTAAGTTTTGGTGTTGATAGAAATATCTGGGCTTTACTGGATATTTTTTATAAAGAGGAAAAAGAAAGAACACTCTTTTCATTTCCACCAATAATTACTCCTTTAGACGTTGCAGTATTTCCATTAGTAAATAAAGAAAAACTTCCAGAAATTGCTGAAAATATATTCAATGAATTATTAAAATCAGGATTTACAGTTTTCTATGACGATTCTGGTTCTATAGGAAGAAGATACAGAAGACAGGATGAAATTGGAACTAAATTTTGTATAACAATAGATTTTGATTCTATAAAAAATAATGATATAACAATCCGTGATAGAAATTCTATGAAACAAATAAGGTTGAAAGTAAAAGACCTTAAAGCAGTATTAAATTCATTAATAAAAGAAGGCAAAGATTTAAGCGACTTTGGTATTTACATAAACTAGTTAATTTAATAAATTGAATTCTTTTCTTTGTTTTTACGGGCCTGTAGGAGAACTGGTTAATCCGCACCCATGGCATGGGCGAGACTTCGGGTTCGAGTCCCGACAGGTCCATACAAATATTTATATAATAAATTTGCAACAGATTAGTAATGGCAAAAGAGGTAAAGCTTCAATTATATAGTAAGGTAAAGTCTAATCTAAAGAAGTTAAAGCCAAATATTAGAGATAAAGTTATGGGAAAGAAACATTTCTCAGTAGGTGCTGTTATAAAAAACAACAATAAATATTTAATAATAAACAGAAGTTTATATCCGCCAGGTTATGCAGGAATAGCAGGGCACGTAGATAAAGGAGAAACACCAGAACAAGGATTAATTAGAGAAGTAAAAGAAGAAACAAATTATGAGATAATAAATAAAAAATTATTATTTCATGAAATTATACATGGGAACGAATGCAGAACAGGTTTTAAAATACATGAATGGTTCTTATATAACTGTCAATGCAAAGGAAAATTAAAAATATGCAAAAGGGAAGAAAAATCTATAGGTTATAAAACTAAAGAACAAATAAATAAATTATATAAACAAGGCAAACTAGAGCCTATTTGGGAGCATTGGTTTAAAAAGTTAAAGGTAATAAAACAATGAAAATGAATGATTGTATATTCTGTAAAATAATAAAAAAAGAAATTCCAA
>CAYJSR010000097.1:0-2723 GCA_964373095.1 Candidatus Woesearchaeota archaeon | reverse complement strand
GACGTTCACAAGGTGGAGGTTTAAGATTAGGAGAAATGGAGAAAGATTGTTTTGTGGCGCATGGAGCTTCATTATTATTAAAAGAAAGATTTGATTCAGATAAAACTTTAGTTTATATTTGTGAAGAATGTGGAATGCTTGGGGTTTATGATGGGTTTAAACATAAGGAATATTGTACAAAATGTGGAGCTAATGTAAAGGTAAGTGCAGTTGAAATGAGCTATGCTTTTAAATTATTACTTGATGAATTAAAATCATTATGTGTTTATCCAAAATTATTATTGGGAAGGAGATACTAGGAGATGGTTGAAAGTTATGTTTTTAAAAAAGTAAGTGCAGTTGTATTTGGAGTACTTGGGCCGGATTTAATAAAAAAGATGGCTTGCGCTAAAATAGTAACTCCGGAGCTTTATGATAAAGAAGGATATCCTGTTGATGGTGGTCTTATGGATGTTAGATTAGGGGTAATTGATCCTGGATTGAGATGCAAGACTTGTGCTGGAAATTTAAGAGATTGTATGGGTCATTTTGGATTTTTAGAATTAGCAAGGCCTGTAATACATTTAAAATATTCTGATGTAATATTAACTTTTTTAAGATGTACTTGTAGAGAATGTGGTAAATTACTTACAGATAAAAAAATTAAAATTGCTATTGAAGAAGATGCTGTAGAAGGTTCTGAAGAAGAAAAAATAGGTGTGGATCCTGATCTTGCTGAAGTAAGTACTAAAAAACAAGTTAAGAGTGTTTCTGCTAGTCTAAGAAATGTTAAGAAATGTTTACATTGTGGAGCTAAACAATTTGCTGTAAAACTTGAGAGACCAACCACATTTTTAGAAGATGATAAGAGATTAAGTCCTATTGATATTAGAAATAGATTAGAGAGAATACATGATAAGGATATTGCCTTTTTAGGAATAAATCCACAATTTGCAAGACCAGAATGGATGGTTTTAATTGTATTACCTGTTCCTCCTGTAACAATAAGACCAAGCATTACTTTAGAAACTGGTGAAAGAAGTGAAGATGATCTTACACATAAGTTAGGTGATATAGTGAGAATTAATCAAAGATTATTTGAAAATATTAATGCAGGTGCTCCAGAAATTATTATAGAAGATCTTTGGGATTTATTACAATATCATGTAACTACTTATTTTGATAATTCGGTAAGTCAAGTTCCTCCAGCAAGGCATAGAAGTGGTCAAGCTTTAAGAACTTTAACTGAAAGAATTAAAAGTAAGGAAGGAAGATTTAGACAAAACTTGGCTGGTAAGAGAGTTAATTATGCAGCTAGAACTGTAATTAGTGCAGATTCTAAGATTGAATTAAATGAAGTTGGAGTTCCAATAGAAGTTGCTATGGAATTAACAATTCCTGAAAGAGTAACAGAATGGAATTTGAAAAGATTAAAAAAATTTGTTGAAAGCGGTCCTAAGAAATATGTTGGAAGTAATTATGTAGTAAGGCCTGATGGAAAGAAAAAGAAAATTACGGATGAGACTCAAGAACAATTATTGGAAGAATTACAACCAGGATATGTTGTTGAAAGACATTTGATGGATGGAGATATTGCAATATTTAATAGACAACCTACTTTACATAGGATGAGTATAATGGCTCACAGAGTAAAAGTTTTACCTGGGAAAAGTTTTAGATTAAATCCTTCTGTTTGTAATCCTTACAATGCTGACTTTGATGGTGATGAAATGAATTTACACATTCCACAAACAGAAGAAGCAAGAGCTGAAGCTGAAATGTTAATGGAAGTTCAAAGACAAATAATTACACCTAAAAATGGACTGAATATTGTCGGTTGCAGCGAAGATTCAGTATCTGGAATTTATTTATTAACTAAAAATCTTTTAATGAGTAAAGAAGATGCTGTTCAATTATTGTACAGCATTGGTGTATTTAGTGAAGAAAGATTTGATAAATTTAAGAAAAATGTAGAAGGTAAAGAAGTTTTTAGTGCATTATTACCTTTAGATTTTGATTTTATAGGTTCTACTAAATCTAAAGAATCAGTAATTATTAAGAAAGGATATTTAACTGAAGGATTTATAGATAAAGCTGCTATTGGTAAAGAAAAGGGAGATTTGATAAGAGCAGTTTATGCTAAATATGGGCCTGAAATTGGTTTAGATGTTTTGGGTAAATTGTTTAGATTAGGAATTGCAGTTTTACTTAAATATGGGTTTACTACTGGAATTGCAGATACAGACTTACCACAAGAAATTTCACAAAAGTGTAGAGAAACAATTTATAATTCTGAAAGAAGAGTTGCTCAATTAATAGAACAATATGATAAAAAAGAACTAGAGGCTTTACCTGGTTTAACTTTAGAAGGAACTTTAGAAATTAAAATTATGGAAGCTTTAAATAAATGTAGAACTAAAGTCGGAGAAATTATTGCTGAAAGTGATTTAGGTATTGATAATCCTACAATTATAATGGCTATATCTGGTGCAAAGGGAAGTTATCTTAACTTATCAATGATGGCTGCTTGTGTTGGACAACAAGCTTTAAGAGGTAAGAGAATTGATTTAGGATATAGGGGGAGAACTTTGAGTATGTTCTCTAAAGGAGAATTAACTCCTAGGGCTAGAGGTTTTGTAAGTAGAGGTTATAAAGAAGGATTAACTCCAGATGAATTTTTTATGCACTCAATGACTGGAAGAGATAGTCTTATGGATACTGCACTTAGAACACCTAAATCTGGT
>CAYJSR010000096.1:0-2773 GCA_964373095.1 Candidatus Woesearchaeota archaeon | reverse complement strand
ATAACTATCATAAAATAACAACTTAGATTCTATTGTAAATCAAAATAACTAATTTGTATTGCTCAACTAAATCTTGTTAATTCCATTGCTTCTGCAGACTTTTTAATGCATAAGTTAATTTGAGATTCAAATAATTCTTCTGGATTATTATATTCGTTTAAGCCTTTGTTATAATTTTTTTTATAAAAATCATGTAATTGTGAGAACTTTGGCAATAATGATAAAGCGAAGTTAGAATCCCAATTCGGATCATCCATATCTTCTCCACCATTAAGCATTGTTATTCTTGATATGTCTGCTGAATACTTTTGTATTGCATCTCTAATTGTTATAAAATTACCTAGAGACTTTGACATTTTCTGGCCATCGACCATTGTCCAACCATTTACGCCAATACATCTAGGCCAATATTTTTCTGGAAATATTGCTACGTGATTAAAAATAAAGAATGATAAATGGTTTTGAATTAAATCTTTACCTGAATTTCTGAAATCTACTGGATACCAATACTCAAATTCTTGTTTTAACTTATCTATATTTTTTATTTCTGGTTTTTTACCTTTACTTAAAAAAATATAATCAAAGAAATTATCGTCTATCTTTTCTACAGGTATTTCCTTAATTAAATTAGCTATTGTATAATAAGCCATATAAATTGTTGAATCGGATAAACTTTCTATTACCCATTTTTCATCCCAGGGAAGCCTTGTACCTAGGCCTTCTTCATGAGTGCAGGCCCATTGTTTTAACCAATCTAATACGTAGTCAAATTGAACTCTTGATTTTTCTGGTAATAAACCCATTTTATCTAAACATTTATGTGCTAATTCTTTCCATTCTTTATTGCCGTAATCAATAAACCATTGATTTGAAACTATTTTAATTATTGATTGTGTTAAACATCTGCAAATAACTTTTCCAGTTAATTGATAATAAATTGATATGAATCCTTCTTTTAATAATTCTTGCTTTATTAATTCCTTACCATCTTGTACTTGAATGCCTTCTAGATTTTTTGAAAATATATTTTTGTATAAATTATTAAAAGTTGCTGAATAATAACTTAATTTGTAAAGTTCTTTTTTTATTTCTTCTAATTTTGATCTGTCATTTTGAGATTTAACATTATATTTCTTTAAGAATATTTCTGCTGGAATTTCTCCATATCCTGGAGTATTAAGTACACCTATTGGTTTTATTGATTTAACTTCTTTTGAATCTAGGTTATATTTTTTTATTAATGCTTCATCTTTTTTTAGATCATATAAAGATATTAGATCATCTGCTGAATCTGAAGGAACTGAATGAACTATTCCCGTACCAAATTCTTCATCTAAGAATGTTGCAGGTAAAATTAAAACTTTTCTTTTTCCAAATACTTCTACTTTTTTCCCGACTAAATCTTTACCTTTTATTTTACTTAATTCTTTTATTATATAATCTTGATCTTTTAATCTTTGTATAATTGGCTTGCCTACTATCCATTTTTCTTTTTTAGTTTCTATTTCTATGTATTCAATATCTGGATTAATGTACAGGTTTGTTATTCCCAATATTGTATCTTGCCTTAATGTTGCAGTTACTATATAAGTTCCGTTATCTAATTTATGTTTAACTAAACAGAATTCTTGTGGAGTTTCACCTTCACCTTCTGCTCTCGAATGATCTTGGACTATTGTATTATCTTTAGGACACCAGACTACTGGAAATTTTCCTTTTATTATATATTTTTTCTCTCTTAATTTATTAAACTGCCAACGAACAAATTTATCGTAATGCGGATTCAGATCTGTTGTGTAAAATTCTCTTCTCCAGTCTATTGATAAACCTAGGGCTGTTAAATCCTTTTTATTCTCTGGTGGAAAATATTTAATCCAATATTTTGGATCTGCAAATTTCTTTATCTCTGAATCTGAAAATCCCATATCTTCCATTATCTTTACTTGTTTTGGTTCATTTTCTTTTATTCTTTTAGCTGCGTTTATTATTGGAGAACCTGTAGCATGCCAGCCTTGCGGGTATAAAACATTGAAACCCTGCATTCTTTTGTAACGCGCTAGAGCTTCTACTCTTAACATTGTGTATAAATGCCCCACGTGTAAGAAACCATTTACATAAGGATATGGAAAATTTACAAAGAATTTTTCTTTTTTATGATCTACTTCTGGCTGGAAGACCTTTGATTCTTCCCATTTCTTTTGCCATTTAGTTTCTATACTTTTGAAATCTAGCATAGTTTTAGAAGGTTATATTACTATATATAAAGTTTATTAGGACTATTAATCTTATTCTTCCTTGTTATAATACTTACTACTGCAGATATACTGAAATTGTGTTTCATATTTTAACAAGTACTATTTCCATATTGCTTTAATAATTTATCACTAACATAAATTTTGGCTTTTGATCTTAAAGCTAGAGCAATTGCATCACTTGGTTTGGAGTCAATATTTAATATATTATTATCTTCTTTTAAATAAATATTTGAAAAATATATTTCACCTTGAGCATCAACTATTTTTACCATTAAAATTGAAATATTAAAATTATCTAGAATACTTTTAGTTATATCATGTACTGTTGGTCTTAAGTCTATGGAATCAATTAAACCTTGTTTTATTGAATATACCTGAACATCGTTTGTTAGTAAACCAATTGAAGAACAATTTGTAACAGAACGATAGATTTTTAAACTTTAAACATTTCTAAAATTCATGAAGGCAACAACTTTAGCTCATTGGGAAAGTAGACTTCGACCATTTGTTACACAATT
>CAYJSR010000095.1:0-2853 GCA_964373095.1 Candidatus Woesearchaeota archaeon | reverse complement strand
TATCAGTTAAAAAGAATCCATGACTATAAGTTTCATTAGTAGTTATATCATTAGATTCCAATGTATTATTATTTGAAGATCCAGCTAAATAAAATCCAATTCCATAACTCCCATTAGTATTTATTGTATTTAAATCAACATCATTATTTGAAGAACCAATAAAATAAACACCATTACTATTATCTCCAGTAGTATCTACAGTATTAGAACTAACTGTATTATTGTAAGAAGTAACTAAATAAATACCATAACCATTATTTCCAGTAGTATCTATAATATTAGAACTAAGAGTATTATTATTTGCAGAACTAATTAAAAGTAAACCATAAGCATCTGTCCCTATAGTATTAACATTATTAGAACTAAGATTATTTCTTACAGAAGCTTCAATTCTAAATCCATGACTGCCAGTTCCAGTAGTATGTATAGTATTAGAATCTAGTGTATTGTCATTTGAAGTACTGACTAAATAAATACCATATGCTGTAGAAGCATCTGTGTTAACTGTATTAGAACTAACAGTATTATTCACAGAAGAATAAAGTCTAATTCCATAACTATTTGCTCCAACAGTATCTACAGTATTAGAACTAACAGTATTATTCACAGAATAAGATAAATCAATTCCATAAGCATTATCCCCACTAATATTTATAGTATTAGAACTAAGAGTATTATTATTTGAAGAGCCAGCTAAATAAATTCCATAACCATAATTTCCAGTAGTATCTATTGTATTAGAATTAATAACATTATTATTTGCAGTATCACCTAAATAAATTCCAAAACCATAAAGTCCAGTAGTATCTATTGTATTAGAACTAAGGTTATTATTTGCAGAACCAGATAAATAAATACTATAACCATTATTTCCAATAGTATCTATTATGTTAGAACTAACAGTATTATTATTTGAAGAACTTAATAAATAAATTCCAAAAGCATTAGATCCAGTAGTATTTACAATATTAGAATTCACAATACTATTTGAAGCCACATATAAGATTACCCCATAAGTATCTAAACCATTTGTATTTATAGTATTGGAACTAAGATTATTATTTACATTATTAAATAGATAAATACCATAACCATAAGTTCCATTTGTATTTACAATATTAGAATCTATTATATTATTGTTTGATGAGCTTGGTAAATAAATTCCTAAACCAAGATATCCAACAGTAGTAACAGTATTATTAAAGATTGTTCCATCTGAAGCAGAAGCAAAATATATTCCATATTTATTATTTCCACTAGAATTCCCTTCTACAATAATACAATTTTTTATAACAATATTATCATATCCACCTGTATTGTTTACACCATATCCACTAACACCACCATTTCCATAAGTAATAGTATAACCAGCACAATCTAATATAACATCATTTGCTAAAATATTAAAACAAGTAGTATCAGAACTAACACTTGTATTTAGAACATAAGTATCAGCAGAGCTTAAATCTTGGCAAGAATCAATATCTACAGCATAAACAACAGGTAAAATAAATATAATACCAATTATTAATAAAAATACTCTCTTTTTCATAAATGGTTTATAATATTAGCATATATAAATAAGTTTGGTTAATAATCTATTTTAATCATTAAAATTAATTTAATCGTATTGTCCCTTAACCTTATATTTTTCAGAATTTATAATATTATCATAATCATTTTCTAAAAGCTGTGTAGATTTATCTTTTAAGAAAAACCTTTGTAATATTATTAAACCAATTCCTAAGATAATTGCCCAAAACCATTTATTATAAATAATTTCAATCATTTTATCTTCTTAACCTCTTCTCCTAGATCAACACCAAATTCTTTTAATGATTTAACATGTAATCCCATTAATTGTTCAGTTATATTAACCAACTTAATTAATTCTTCTCTTTCTTTTGCAAGAGTAGTTAAACATCCCTTATGAAAACCAATTTTCTCTTCATTAACCATATAAAAGTTAGAAGTTAAAAACTATATAAACTTACCTAAAGAAATGCCTTTAATATCCTTATTTTTAAATAAGTAAAAAATCCATAACTTTTATAATTTATTTCACCATTTACTAATTCAGTTTTAGTTTGCATTCTTGGATTATTTAAATTAGTAATTCTAGATATAGCTTCATCACTCGTATTTACATCTAAATCAGAATTATCTAAGGTTCCTTGTTTTAATTCATTAATTCCTTCGTTTTGTAAAATTATATAAACATCAATTGTTTTATTACCAGAAACATATAAGGATTAAAATGATTGAAATAGATGGATCAATAGGTGGTGGGCAAATCTTACGTACTGCTTTAAGTTTATCAGCTTTAACAAACAAGTCATTTAAAATAAGAGATATAAGAAGCATTAGAACTAATCCAGGTTTAAAAAATCAACATCTGACAGCAGTAAACGCGATTAAAGAAGTATGTGGAGCAGAAGTTAAAGGAAATGTTTTGCATTCAAAAGAATTAGAGTTTATACCAAATAAAGTTATTTCAGGAGATTATGATTTTAATATTGGGACTGCAGGATCAACAACTCTAGTCTTACAAACATTATTGCCACCTTTAATTTTCGCCACAAATAATCAGTCTACAGTTTCAATTACTGGTGGCACAGCAAATCCATTAGCTCCACCAATTTTAGATATAAAAGAAGTTTTTTTATGGCACTTAAAACAATTAGGGATAGATATTAATTTAAAGGTAATTAAAGAAGGGTTTTATCCAAAAGGTGGAGGAAAAATAAAAATAATTATAAATCATTGTGAAAAACTAAAAGAATTAAAATTACAAGAAATAAGTAAAGGGAATTATAAAGAAACAAAGATAATCGCTATATGTTCTAAAGATCT
>CAYJSR010000094.1:0-2865 GCA_964373095.1 Candidatus Woesearchaeota archaeon | reverse complement strand
TACAGTCTGACCTGCATCTCTAATTGCAAATCTACTCATCTGTGGTATTTCTTTTTGTTTTTCAAGTACTAAAGGTTTAGTAGGTCTAATTACTACTACAGCTGCATCTCCATTTTTCAACATATCTGGATTTTCTTGTGCAACTTGCCCAGTAGCTGGATCTAATCTCTTTAGTAATTTAACAAATTGACAAGCAACCTGTGCAGTGTGTATATGAAATACAGGCGTATAACCAACAGTTAATACAGTCGGGTGATTTAATACAACTATTTGTGCTGTAAATTCAGTTACAACTGTAGGTGGACTAGATTCATGTCCTACAACATCTCCCCTAGCAATATCTTTCTTATTAACACCTCTAACAGAAAAACCTACATTATCTCCAGGTTCAGCCATTTGTATTTGTTCATGATGCATTTCAATAGTCTTAACTTCACCTTTAACACCAACACCCTCTCTACCTGGAGTTATAATAATTTTGTCTCCAACTTTCATAACACCAGTTTCAACCCTACCAACCGGAACTACTCCAATACCAGTAATGTTGTAAACATCTTGTAAAGGCAATCTCAAAGGTAAATTTGTTGGCTTATCAGGTGGAACAAACCTATCTAATTGTTCAAGTACAGTTGGTCCAGTATACCAAGTCATTTTATCGCTCTTCTTAACTACATTATCACCTAAGTAAGAAGCAGTTGGAATAAACTGTACATTTTCTGGTTTGTAACCAACAGTTTTCAGCAATGCACTTATTTGTTCTTTTACAGCATTAAATTTAGCCTGATCAAAATTTAATACATCCATTTTATTAACAACAACAGATACTTGTCCAACACCAAATGTTTTTAATAAAAATACATGTTCTTTAGTTTGTGCCATTACACCATCAGGAGCAGCAACAACTAAAAATGCTACATCAGCCTGTGAAGCACCAGTAATCATATTTTTAATAAAATCTCTATGCCCTGGAGCATCGATAACAGTATATTCATATTTTGTACTTTCAAATTTCTTGTGACTTAAATCAATTGTAACCCCTCTTTCTTTTTCTTCTTTAAGATTATCCATAACAAAAGCAAATTCAAAACCAGCTTTACCTAAATTTTGTGCTTCTTCTTTTAATTTTCTCATATCTTGCTCAGTAATATTACCTGAATCAAACATTAATCTTCCAACTGTAGTACTCTTTCCATGGTCTACATGACCTACGAATACAACATTAATATGTGGTTTTAATTTAGCCATCTTAAATAATCCTCCATTAATAATATGATAAACTTTAGATTAACTAAGTATTTATAAAGATTTCTGTGAAAAGGGTATAATTACTGATTCTCTCCTAATCCTTTTCTCTTTCTAATTTGGAAAACTAATTTTTGTTGAATTTTAGAAAGTAATTTTAGAAATTATGTTTACAAAGAATATGATAATAAAAATGGATAAATACGTAAAACTTATAAATACATAATACCTACTAAATATTGGTAATGTATTATGGCAGAAATTGAAACAGCAAAAATGTCCGAAAGAGGACAAATAATAATACCGAAAGGAGTAAGAGAATACATAGAAGCTAGAGAAAACACAATATTTACAGTAATGCCATTGAACAAAGAAACAATTATCATGAAGAAATTAGATAAAATAAAGTTAATACAAGAGTTCAGAAGCATAAGAAAAAGCGCAGAAAAGCTAACCATTGAAGAAATAAAAGCAGAAATAAAGGAAGTAAGAAAATAAATAACTTTTATAGTTTTAAAAATGGTAAAGGTAGTATTAGGCACAAATATAATTGTCTCGGCAGCAAAATCAATTGACGGAAATCCAGCACAAATCTTTGAAATGCTTTTACTTGAAGAAATTACAAACTACACAACAAAGGAAATTATAGAAGAAATAAAAATAAAATTATAAATATTTAATTACTGATTCTCGCCTAATCCTTTTCTCTTTCTAATTTGCTGTATTAATTTCGATTGTAATTCCATAGGTAATTTCTCATAAGACTGATCCGCAATATAAAAAGTTCCTCTTCCCTCAGTTGCACTTCTTAATTCAGAACTTAATCCAAACATTTCTCCAACAGGCATTTTAGCTTTAACAATTATATAATTTCCTTCTTGAGTCATATCTAATATTTGTCCACGTTTATTAGCAACTAATTTTGATAATGCACCCATATGATCTACTCCGCCTTCCATTTGTAATACTTGAATTGGTTCATAAATAACTGCAAGAGCATTTATCATTGCTTCTCTAATTGCCTCCCTAACAGCAGGCAATACTTGAGCAGGCCCTCTATGAATACTATCCTCATGTAATTTACAATCATTAACAGTAACTAAAACTTTAGTACAAGGCTCCCTTGCTAAAGGCCCACCATCCATAACTTGATCAAATCCATCTAAAATTAATTCCATAACCTCACCAATATGAACAATTCCCCTAGTACCATCAACTAAAGCATTTCCTTTGTAAAAAGCTTTGAATTTTAATGCATCTTTATGTTCTACACCAGCTGCAACTAAAGCATTTATTACAGTTTCATCTTTTTTCTTTAATCTTGTTTCAGAAATATCACCACGCTTAATTGCTTGATAAATTGCATCAGACAAAGGTTCAACTGTAATATAAAATTTATTATGTTTATTAGGAGATTTTCCTTCAACTTCAATACTTTTCCTAGTAACTGTTTCTCTGTAAACAACAATAGGTGGACTAGATTTAATTTGTACGCCTTTTTCAGTTATGATTCTGTTGTCAACAATTACTAAATGTAATTCTACCATGACACTCATTAAACATTCTCCAGTTTGGTAATCAACTTTAATTTTAATAGAAGGATCTTCCTTAGATGCAGAGTTT
>CAYJSR010000093.1:0-2974 GCA_964373095.1 Candidatus Woesearchaeota archaeon | reverse complement strand
AGATTTCTGGGAAGAGCAACTTGAAGGTGATGTCGAATTAACTGAAGATTATATAATATATGTAGAAAAGAAAACTGGAATGAAATTTAAGAATATTATGGGTTTATGCTTATCTCCAAAAAAAGGATTGCGTCTGTTGAGCATTAACAGTGTCAATGGTATCAGCGGGTCTGATGCTATTAGTAGCAGCAGTCTTGACAGCATCAATGGGCGTCTTATTGGATATGTGGCTGAGCCACAGTTAGTCGCAAAAAAAACGGGAATTAGTTTAGAAGACTTACTTAAATAAAATAATCTTTAGAACAATAAAATGAAAAACGAATCATATACAACAAAAGAATTAGTAACCATCCACAGAGTTCTTCAACCATTTGAAGGTTCTAATATTGGATTAATGCAAAGATTACTTACAGGAAGAGAAAATGGAATAAAAGTTGATTTTACAAGACTTCCACTAACAACTAAACAATTAGCAGAAGCTCGTTTAGGAAGATTAGATTTGGGTGTTAATGGAATTATAGGTACAGATGATCAAACATATCTTAGAAGCGTTTATGTTAATACAAGTACAGCAGTACTTCCAAATCCTAGTGTTAATGATGTTAAATTGGATCGTAATTGTTCTTTAATTTATGGTTTAACACCAGAAACAAAAATTGAAGCAGGAAATCTACTAATAACTCAAGATCAATATGACGCTAGTACAGGATTTAGATTAACAGCAGAACAAGTTAATGAATTAAGAAACAACTCCTATGCTTTACCTAATGTTAGAAGAGATTTCTGGGAAGAGCAACTTGAAGGTGATGTCGAATTAACTGAAGATTATATATTGGATGTAGAAAAAAGAACAGGATACAACTTTGATGAATCAGCAATGGGTTTATGGTTGTCTTCAAATAAAGGAATGCGTCTGTTGTGTGTCAGCAATGTTGGTGACGGCGGCAGGTCTGGTGCGTATGGCAGGGATGTTTTGGCTAGTGGTCGTCTAGTCGGGTATGTAGCGGAGCCACAGTTAGTCGCAAAAAAAACGGGAATACCTTTAGAAAAATTAGTTTAAGATAAAATAATCTTTAGAACGTACGATCCTCAATTAATAGTACAAAAAGAAACAACAAAAAATTAATATTATCAAATATATTTATTATTCTTATGAGTTTTAATAAAAAAGTTTGGAATAAATGTAAATTAATTCCTAAAGGTAAAGTTTCTACATACAAAGAATTAGCAAAAGCGATAGATAATCCAAAGAGTTATCGCTCAGTAGGCAATGCATTAAACAAAAATCCTTATGCTCCTAGAGTTCCTTGTCATAGAGTGGTAGGAAGTAATGGAAAATTAACTGGTTTCGCAACAGGATTAAAAGATAAGAAAAAATTATTAGAAAAAGAAGGAATTAAGATTAAAAATAATAAGATTATAAATTTTGAGAAAGTTTTGTTCAAATTCTAATAATATTAGAGCGTGGGAAGGGATTTGAACCCCTAATCTGTTGCTCTCTTCTTATTACAGCTTAAGCCATAACAGCTGCAGGTTCAGTTCCATCAGCACTTGCTCAAGCTTTAGAAAAGCTTGTGGATCAACTGCCTTACCGTTGGGCCACCCACGCATAAATATTAGAAATAAGATTGACTTTTAAATGTTATCCTTCTATAAAAAAAGTAAGAAAACATTTCAAAAGAACTAAAAGCTTTTAATCTTCAATTATAAAACAAAATAATTTTCAGAAAAATTAACAGCAACTTTATATACTAGCTTTATAAACATAGAATAAATGGTAAAATATTCAAAAAAAGAGGAGTTATATAATCTTTTGCTGGAAATATCAAAAGAAATTTCTAAAAGAAAATTAGGAGCTTTATTCGTAGTTGCTCCAAAAGGAAAATTTAAGAATATTTATGAAACTTTATATCCTCAAACAATTGCAAACTCAACAATATTCCAAAAAGGAGCTAAAGAACTAATTTTAAAATTAGCAGAATTAGATGGAGCATTTTTAATACATGATGATGGAACTTTAGTTGCATTTGGTGCTAGAATTACAAAATCAAAAACACTTCCAGGTTATGGAACTAAACATGCAGCAGCAACGGGAATAACAGAACATATAAACAATTCAAGTGCAGTTTTAGTAAGCGAAGAAAATCATTGGATTAAAGTTTTTAAAAAAGGAAATATTATTTTAGAAATGGAAGCTTCTAATATTCCTCAACCAATAATGCATAAAGTAGTTGGATTTTTAACAGATAACGATACTGCTTTGTTAGCAACTGCAGGTGCATCAGCAGCAGTCATGGGTTTTATTCCAGTTGTAATAGTTTCTGGAACTTATTTAGCAATTAAAACTGCTTCTGGGATAATTAAAAAAAGTTTTAGGAATTAATTCTAATAATAAATTTATTCTGTAGCTAAAAACCGTGAGCTGTTAAGTTAATGTCAGGTAAAATTTAGGCATATTTATAAAACCCTCTTTAATTTATTCTATCTCTTCTAATATAACTAAAGTTTCTGTGCTTTTTATTCCTTGTATAGTTCTAAGTTCTTTTGTTATTAAGGTATTTAATTCATCTATATTAAAGCATCTTACTTTTATTATTATATCTCTAAATCCAGTTATTAAGGCTACATCCTCTGCATTTAGACTATTTTTAATTTTTTCTGCTAATTGTTGTTGTGTTGTTCCTGTATGTTTTAATGAATTATAGTCTGCTTTTATTAATATGTAAGCCGCTAAATCTTTTCCTAATTTTTTATTATTTAATATTATAGAATATCCTTTTATTATTCCATTGCTTTCCAGTTTTCTTATTCTATTATGTATTGTTGTTAATGGCATTAATAATTTTTTAGAAAGTTCTCTGTAAGAATCTTTTCCATTTTTCTTTAAACTATTTATTATTTTAATGTCTGTTGCATCTATTTTCATCCTATTGTACAAGTGTACCAAATATTATATAAATATGCCTATTTTTTG
>CAYJSR010000092.1:0-3035 GCA_964373095.1 Candidatus Woesearchaeota archaeon | reverse complement strand
TAAACATATCTGAAAGAAAATTAGCTTTATGTTAACAAAATAAGGCAGAATTATTATATCGTTTTGCAGGTTAAGTATTTATATATGTACAGCTTGACAAAATAAATAAAATGAAAGACAAAGAAAAGAATTTTAAAACAATATCTAAGAAACCAGAAGATCAATTTTTGCTTAAAAATAATTTGGCATTTAGTATTTTAATATTGCTTGCCATTTTATTGATAATAAACCAATTATTAATACCTAGAGTTTTTGCATCATTTTTAGGTGGTAGTACTGGAACAATTGGTTCTTTAGATCTAGGACAATTTCAATACGGCTCAAAATTAACATTAAAACCAATGCCATTAGCTACAGGAGAAAAGCCAGTTATAGAAAGTTATAAAACAAAAGTAAAAAGTCTTCCAACAATAAGTGAAATTGCAATTAGTCAGTCAACAGGAGATCCAGCTCAAGACTTAGTTAATAATGTTGTTCCAAAAGGCACACCATGGTATGGTCAAGAAGCAGGAGTAAGTTTTGATGATCCAATAGCCGCACAAAAACTATGGGCAAAAGGAAAAGCAATACAGCTAAATCAAGATGAACAAAAAAGATGGGAGAGAATAGTTAATTCTTTTACTTGTGATTACTGTTGTGGCAGTCCTCAACAACCAACAATAATAACACAATGTGGTTGTGCGCACTCTCAAGCTGCGCAAGGCATGGCAAAATGGTTTATAAAAAATTATGGTGATCAATACTCTGATGAGGAAATTTACGGTGAGATGGCAAGATGGTATGCTCTATGGTATCCAGGACCAACTGTAAAAAGAATACTTCAAGAGGCACAAAACTGAAGGGAGGAAAAAATGAATAAAAATTTAATTATAGTTTTGGTATTGGCTGTTTTGGTTGTAGTATCTGCAGTACAGACCGTACAACTAGCTAGCTTAAAATCAAATATAGGTAGTGGGGGGGTAAGTCTTGGCAGCAGCAATGTACCACAAACAAATTCAGTAAAAGGAAGCAGCAGTTCCTCAGGCGGATCCAGTTTAGATGATTTACCGTCAATGGTTGGGGGCTGTTGATTTTTTTCTTTTTTTACATTAACAAAAATGGCAGGAAAAAAATCATCCAAAATGTTTAAAGAATTAAATTATGAACCAATTATATATATATTAAGCATAATAATTGTAAGTTTATTTATAATAAATTTATTATTTATGATCCCATTAACATCATCAATAAAACAAAAATTTGGTGAGGCGGAAGAATTAGCAAGGCCAGCAAATCTGGAATTAACAATAATAACAACGAGTTGCACAAATTGTTTTGACATAAACTCTATTGTTAATAATATAAAATCAGGAAATGTAAATATCACAAAAGAAGAAACAATTAATACAGGAGATGCACAGCAATTAATTTCTAGATATAATATTAAAAAATTACCAACAATAATTGTAAAAGGAGAATTAAATAAAACAACTCTAAATAAAACATTAGTAAAATCTGAAGATGCTTTTATATTTACAAATCAGACAGCACCATATTATGATACAGAAACAAATAGAGTAAAAGGTTTGGTAACAGCGACTATATTAAATGCAGATAATTGCGCAAACTGTACAGATATTAATTTACTTATAAATCAACTTAAATCAGGTAATATCATAATAAATAGTGTAATAAATCTATCAGAATCAAATTCATCACTTTTAATAAATAATTATGGGATAACAAGACTTCCAGCTTTAATTTTATCCAAAGATGCAGAAGAATATCCTTTAATAATCAATAATTGGAATGTTCTTGGAACAAAAGAAGCTGACGGAAGTTATGTATTAAGACAAATAACTCCACCATATAAAGATCTAGCAACTGGAAAAATAGATGGATTAGTTTCTCTAACTTATGTAACAGATAGTTCGTGCATAGGATGTTATGACCTAAATATCCACAATAAAATATTGAACGGCTACGGTTTAGTAATAATAAATAAAACAACTCTTGATGTTTTGACTAATGAAGGAAAAGTCTTTATTGCTAAAAATAACATAACTTTAGTTCCGACAATAACATTATCAAAAGAATCAAAGATTTATCCAGCATTTTATCAAGTGTTTAAGCAGGTATCTAGAGAGACTGATGATGTTTTGGTATTTACTTCAATTGAATTAATGGGGAAATATAGAAATTTAGAAACAAATGAAATAGTTGAACCCAAACAAAATAGATGAACAAAATACTTAATCAGAAAACAAAGAATTACTTAACACAAAAAAAATGAAAGAAGCAGCAAAAAGAATATTGTGATTACATAAAGATAAGGTTTGAATAAAAATGAAAAATAAAGATACAAACATTTTCAGTTATACTATGAGTATAATAAGACAAAAAGAGAATTTTCTGACTTTTTTAATTGCATTATTTTTAGCACTAATAATATATACATTTATTTATGGTCTTTGGATTATTCCAATTATTAATTTTGGCTTTAATAGGATGTCAGAAGTTACTATGCTTGATTATGCTTTTATCCTGGCAGCATCTTTAATGGTCGCCCTTCTTATTACATTAATAAAGTTTGAAAGATTACAAAAAATAAGGTCAGGAATAGTTTTCACAACCACAAGCAGCACAATAGCTGGAATTGTTTCTGCTATTTGTCCTTCATGCCAAGGTATAGCAATACTAGCTTTAGGAAGTACAGTATTTAATATTCCATTTGGGCCGCTAATACCTTACCTTGGAATAATGCAGTTAGCTGCTATTGGTTTGCTTGCTCTGGCTCTATATCTAAAAATTGATAGTTTATATAATAATACATGTACTACATGTAAAATTGTTAAAAAAATAAAGAAAAAATGAAAGAAGCAAAATATAATAAAAAAATATTAATTGTTGGACTCTTAATTATATTGTTTGTGATTATAGTTGGAGTTATATTCATAAAAAATACCCAAAAGATAAAAGAAGAATATACAACACCTACACCAGAGGAAGTTGTAAGACAATATTTTACAGCATGGGATAATAAAAACTATCCAGAT
>CAYJSR010000091.1:0-3038 GCA_964373095.1 Candidatus Woesearchaeota archaeon | reverse complement strand
TTCATGTTAATATGCCTACAAAAATTAAAGATGCGAAAATTCTATTACTTGATTTAGCTTTAGAGATAAAAAGTACTGAAGTAGATGCAAAAATACAAATTACTGATCCTGCACAAATGCAGGCTTTCATTAATATGGAAGATAAAATGTTAAAAGATATGGTTGATAAAATTATTAACTCTGGGGCAAATGTTGTTCTTTGTCAAAAAGGTATTGATGATTTAGCACAACATTATCTGGCTAAGAAAGGAATTTATGCTGCTAGAAGAATTAAAAAATCAGATGTTGAAAAATTAGCTAGAGCGACTGGTGCTAATATTGTTAGTAATTTAGATGAATTAAATTTAAGTGATTTAGGTTATGCTGCTATAGTTGAAGAAAAGAAATTTGGAAATGAAGATATGACTTATGTTACTGGATGTAAAAAAGCTAGAGCTGTTACAATATTGATTAGAGGTGGAACTCAGCACGTTGTAGATGAAGTTGAGAGAGCAATCAAGGATGCAATTGGAGATATTTCTGCTGCTTTAACTGTTGGTAAAGTTGTTGCTGGTGCTGGTGCAACTGAAGTTGAAGTTGCTTCTTTGTTAAGAAAATTTGCTAATTCATTTAGTGGAAGAGAACAATTAGCTATTCAATCTTTTGCTGATGCATTAGAAGTTATACCTGTTACTCTTGCTGAAAATGCTGGTTTAGATCCAATAGATAGTTTAACTGAGCTTAAGGCAGCACACGATAAGGGACAAAGATGGGCTGGACTTGATGTATTTAGTGGAAAAGTTGTTGATGCTTGGGTAATGGGTGTTATTGAACCTTTGAAAATTAAAACCCAAGCTATAAAATCTGCTTCAGAAGTTGCAGAATTAATTTTAAGAATTGATGATGTTTTAGCTGCTGGAACAAAAAGTTCTGGACCACAAATGCCACCACATGGAATGCATGGTGATTTTGGCTGAGAGTAAAGTTTATAATTTCTTTATTATAATCCCATCTTTTGTGTCATCTATGTAATAGCCTAGAGATTTTATTTTATTTCTTAATTTGTCTGCTAATTTGTAATCCTTTTCTTTTCTTGCTTTTTCTCTTTGATCAACTAATTTTTTTACTTCTTCTGAGATATTTGTTTTCTCTTCTGTAATTCCAAAAATAATATCTATTTCTTTTATGAAACTGATTATAGATTCTACATCTTTCTTTGAAATCTTTTCTTCTGATATTAATTTATTAATTATTTTTATAAAATTAAATAAAACTGTAATTGCTTTTGGAGTTTCAAAATCATCATCCATTACTTTCTCTAATTCTAATTTGGTTTTCTTAATCAATGAATCTAATTTAGAATAATCTTTAGATTTACTTTTGTAATTTTCTAAGTTTAATATAAGATCATTTAATTTTTGTAAAGAATTCTTGGCGTTTTCTAAAGCTTCTTCTGTAAACTCTAATGGTTTTCTATAATGTGTTGATAGGAATAAGAATCTTATTATTTGTTTGTTGTATTTATTTAATACTTCTTTAATAGTCCAGAAGTTTCCTAAAGATTTTGACATTTTATCTTTGTTTACTTGTAAAAATCCAACATGCATCCAATATTTTACTAAAGGTTTCTTACCAGAAATACTTTCCATTTGAGCTATTTCTGCTTCATGATGAGGCAATATTAAATCAATTGCTCCTCCATGAATATCATATTGAACTCCAAGCTCTTTTTCTGTTATAGCAGTATCTTCAATGTGCCATCCTGGACGTCCTTTACCAATGCTGGTTTCCCATGATGGTTCTCCAAGTTTTGAAAATTTCCATAAACAAAAATCTCCTTTATTTCTTTTTTCAGTATTTTCATCTATTCTAGAAACGGAATCATCTTCTTCTAAGTTCGTTCTCTTAGCTAATTTTCCATAATCTTTAAATTTATTTAGATCAAAATAATAACCATCTGAGATCTTATAAGCAATATTTTTATCTACTAATCTTTTTACTTGCGAAACTATTTCTGGAATGTAATCTGTTGCTCTAGCATATTTGTTTACAGCATTATTGCCTAAAGATTTCATATTTTCTAAGAATATTTTTTCATATTTACTTGAAATTTCTTTCCAATTAACTTTTTCTTTGTTAGCTTTATTTATTATTTTATCGTCTATATCTGTAATATTTTGTAAATAGAAAACTTTGTAGGTCTTAGCTCTTAAATATTTTATTATTATATCAAATTGGGTAAAAGTTTTAGCATTTCCTATGTGTGCAAGATCATAAACTGTTGGACCACATACAAATATTTTCACTTCTTTATCTTTAATTGGTTTGAAGATTTCTTTTTTCCTTGTTAATGTATTGTATACTTTTAACATAATAAGAACACTTCTTGTTAATTTTTATACTTTTTGGAAAACCTTTAATAATTACCTATGTTCTTTTATTCCTATGGATAATGAGTCTGTTGTTGGTTTTTTAGGTTATATTCTTGGAGGTTATACTCTTACATATCTTGCTGCTAATTATTATAAAGATCTTGATCTTACGGCTACTAGAAGAATTTCTAATTTAGCTTCTGATCTTACACTTGCTTGCTCTTTTGCATTATCTTCAAATCTTGATATGAGTTCTGATGATATTACTAAGGGGACAGGTTTGCCCTTAAGTGTAATACATGTTGTTAGGGATTGGAGATTATATAATGGACTTGATGTTTTTACATCTAAAGATCTGAAGAGAATTGATTCAGAAAAACTTATGCTTTATGGGCCTGGATTTTATCAATTATGTACAACTTTAACTACTGAAATACATAGATTACCTGCTATTGGTCCTGGTTCTTATCTCTTAAAAAGGCGGGCTTTAATGTCGTCTAGGAAATTGGAAGAAAAATTTTCCGAATTATGTTTTTAAGCTTATTCTATACTATTCTGCAGTAAAGCTTAAATATTGTTAATTTGTGCCTATCTACCAGTAGAAATGAAAACAACACTATTTACAAAAGGATTAGAAGAACTTAAAACTGAAGCATTAGTTGTAGGTTTATATGATAATTTAGATTC
>CAYJSR010000090.1:0-3063 GCA_964373095.1 Candidatus Woesearchaeota archaeon | reverse complement strand
CCTTACCACATTTAATAATCTATACTGTGGAAATGGTTTTTTCAAAAAGAGCATAGCCCCACTACGAAAAGCTTCTTTCAAATAGTAACTATCCCCTCTGTAAGATAATGCAACAATAGGTAATCTTTCTAGATCTTTAGTGCCTTTAACAGCAGTCATCAATTCTAATTGACTCATCCCTTTAATATCATCACCAGCTAAAAGTAAATTATATATATCATTTCCAAGATAATCCAAAGCTTCTCTTCCATTAGCAGTTACAACAACACTAAGATCAGTACTCCTATATGCTATTTCTATAGTTCTCCTACAAGTATCAGCAAAAGGATAACTTTCAGCAAGTAAAACTCTTTTCATAAAAATATTTTCTATAACTAAATATTTAAAGATAATCAAAATAGATAATACATATTCAATAATAATAAGGAATAAAAAGAGAATAAAGAGGAAAAATTATGGTTTGTATGACTCAAAAACATTGTTTAGTCCTTAAATAATAAAAAGAAAACCTAGAGTTTTAACAATTTCAGTAATATATTTATTATTTTCTTATTTTAGAACCAAAAGAAATTAATTCTTCAACTTAGTTTTAATCTCATTAATAAATCTTTTAACAGTATTCACCAAATGTTCAGGTTGTGTTTTCAATATCTCAACAGCTTTCTCTATTATATCTCCTTCGTATCTATCAGTACTAACTAATTCATAATAATCAGTTTGTTTATTTTTCTTCACAACATCCTTCCATAAACTAAACAATTCTTGCAATCTTCCAGGTATTTGTTCTTTTTTACATTCTAATAATTCAGAAAGTTCTTTTAGAACTAATATATCTTTATTTTCTTCTTCAAATGCTTTTCTTCCAGCAACAAATTCAATTCTAATTACACTATCGGATATTTTAGTAGATTTTAATATTTTAATTTTCTCAGCTTCTTTTGTATTATCTAAATGAGTTCCACCACAAGCTTCAACATCAACACCAACAATATCCACAATTCTAAGTTCTTGCCCTATGGGAACACCACCTTGATAAATAGCAAATCCATATTTTTTTTCAGCAGTATCCCTAGGCATAAAAGATTTTTTAATTGTAATTCCTTGTTTAATTATCTTATTAGCTCCATTTTCTATTTTAACTAATTCATCTTCAGTCAAACTTTGATAATGAGTTAAATCAATATGTGCTTTCTCTAAAGTTTTTTTAGCACCTGCTTGATTTACATGCTTTCCTAAAACAATTCTAGCTGCAGCATTTACAATATGTGTAGAAGTATGATGTTGTGCTAGTTGTATTCTTCTAGCAATATCTATCTTACCTATAACTGTATTATTAATTTTTAAATTATGTTTATCTTCTAAAACATGAACAATAATTTTACCTTGTTTAAATACATCTAAAACTTTAAAATTATTTATAGTTCCTATATCATGCAACTGCCCTCCAGAAGTTGGATAAAAGACAGTCTGATCTAAAATAACTCTATCCCTAATAACCTTCAAAACTTTACCTTTAAATTCACTTAATTTATAATTATTATAATACAATGCCTTAGTTTCCTCAAGCCCATTTAAATCTAATAATTCTCCTTTCTTAGTCTGATGTTCTTGTTCCTTTTTCTCATGTTTACTAGAAACTAAAGCATAAAAATTATCTGGAACTTTAATATTTAATTCTTTAGCAATTGTTTCAGGAGCGATTCCATTGCTGTCATACAATTCAATTAATTTTTCAGTATCAACTTTCTGTTTATCATTTATTATTTTATCAATTATTGTCCTAGCTTTTTGTTTATTTACAATATACTTATTCTTCTCAACATCCAATATCTTCTTAACTTCATCTAGATTATTCAACAGCTCTGGATATTGTTGTTCTAATTCTTTAGCATGTTCTTTACAAACTTCAAATAAATCAATATTCCAATTATTTTTTTCAATAAATTCAAAACATCTCCTAGCTAAAATTCTTAAATTATATGCGCCACCTACGTTTGACGGAAGTCCACCATCATTAAGGACAATTAGTAACGCTCTCGAATGTTCTCCAATGCTATAAAGTTGGCTCAAAGGCAATATTTTTTTCTTCAAATCATTAACTTTCATCCCAACATTTTTAGAAACTTCCTTCCAAGCTTTATCTAAATCCTCAACCTCATCAACATCTAAGTAACCTGCATAGGGTATAAATTCAGCCATTAATTTTTCATCAGTTTTTAATCCAGTTTTATTATAAAGATATTTCATAACTTTAGGAAAAGTTGCATCATAGATGGTAGCACAACCTTGAGAAAACCAAGCACATCTTTCTTGTCCCATACCCATATCCAAAACTTTAATATTTAATTCTTTATTTCCATTAGAAGTTTGTTCATACATCATATAAACTTGATTTCCTATTTCTACACCTCTAGAAAAGAATTCCATGCAAGGTCCGAAGTTTCCACCACCAGCCCAAGCATCTTCATGAAAAGTAATTTCCTCATTAGATAAACCCAAACCCTCCTTTAACCAAGTATGAATTTCATTTAAAACTTTATTTTGATCCCATTCACTTTTATTTACAAATTGATGTTGTCCAATCATTACAAAACCAGTATTATGACTACCAGTGATTCCAACATTATCTATATCTACAAACCTTAAGCAAAATTGAGGAATAACTAATTTTTTTGCAGGAGGTTTAACTTCTCCAGAAATAACAAATGGTTGAAAAGCTGCAATACTTGCAATAGTATATTCCATAGTAGGATTCCATCTTGCAACAACAGGATATCTATCAATAGAAGTATAACCGAATTTCTTAAACATTTTAGAAAATTCTTTCCAAACATCTAAATAACTTAATTTATTTTTAGCAGGAGTATTTCCTATGAATCTAAAACCTCCAGAACAAACAGTATCGCCGCATACATTTTGATTCTTATTTACACTCCAGAAATATTTATTGCATTTTACACATTTATTTCTTACAAAACCTTCAGCTTTCAAGTAAGAAACGGCATAATATTTCTCAGGATCTTTGCTTGCTATTTCTTTAAACTTCTTTTTTTGCTCTTTATC
>CAYJSR010000089.1:0-3096 GCA_964373095.1 Candidatus Woesearchaeota archaeon | reverse complement strand
AACTTCACCATAGAAATGTCCTTCATCTGTAAAAACCTTCATACCGAAAACGTCTGTAACCTTTCTTGTCTTTAGCATATAACCACCTTTAATTGTTAATTATATCCTATACCCAACATTTTTAAGTTTAAATAGTTTTCCCTTCTTCGATGCAAGTATTTCAAAATGTAATTTTGGTTGGTACCTCCCACATAGCTCGGCAGAGCTTGAAGGATGTTGAAGAAGTTATAGTTAGAGAAAAGCCTGAAGTTGTGGCTTTAGAATTAGATAAAGGAAGGTTTTATGCGTTGGTAAATAAAGTGAAAGGGAGGATAAGAATTTTAGATGTAAGGCGTATTGGCTTTAAGGGATATTTATTTGCTAAGGCTGGCGAGTTTGTAGAAAGAAAGCTTGGAAGCAAGGTTGGAGTTAGTCCTGGAGAGGATATGTTGAAGGCTGCAGAAGTTGCAAGTAAAAATGGATGTAAAATTGCATTGATAGATCAAAAGATTGAAATAACTTTGAAAAATTTTTCTAAAGAAATTACATGGAAGGAAAAATTTAGATTTTTTGTTGATATCCTCAAAGGAATATTTAGTAAAAAATATAGAATAAAATTTGATTTAAATAAAGTGCCTGAAAAAGATTTAATAAATAAAATGCTTTTACAGGTTAAAGATAGATATCCTAATTTTTACAAAGTTCTAGTTGAAGATAGAAATAATTTTATGGCTAAAAAATTGGTTAAGTTAATGAAAAATTATTCTAAAATTGTTGCTGTTGTTGGGGCGGGACATGAAGAAGAAATAATAAGTGAAATGAAGGCCTTGCTAATTGAGCAATAACTTTAAATAATTCAATTGTTGTATATACAACATGGCAGCATTAGAAATTTTAGCAATAATATTTTCAATTCTTATTTTATTAAAAATTATAATTATTTTTATACGTCCAAATTTGATGATGAAATTTGCTGCAAAACTAATGCAAAATTCTACTTTGCTCTATGTACTTTATTTGATTGTCGCAATAATCATTGGTTATTATCTTTCTCTTAACCTCAGTATTATACAAATAGCTGCTGTAATGTTTTTTACATCTTTTTTATTTGGAATAAGCATGATTCCCTACTTAAGAAAAGCTTTTGATGCAAAAATGGGAATGATGCAAACAAGGTCCGAAATAATAAAGCACTTTTGGCTTTCAATATTAATCTGGTTAGCAATTGCAATAATCACCTTGTATAAGGTCTTTTTTCTAAAGTAGAAAGGATTAAATATAGAATTTGAGTTATAAACTTATGTTTACCAAAAGAGAAATAATTCATCTTATAATTTCAGTTGTAGTGCTTGGATTTGTATTTGGTTTTGATGATGGAAGTTCAACTTTTATTTTTAGTAACTGGTTTAGAAATTTATTGTTAATTATTTTAATTGTAGCTATTGCAGTTTTATTTAGAGAATTGGTAATAAAATTAATGGCCAGAAGACATGAAGCAATTAGCGAATATGAGATATGGAATATAAAACGTGTTTGGTTTGACAAGGAATTACCTTTTGGATTTCCCCTTGGTATAATACTTACATTATTTTTATCTGTTGGTTCTCTTGGCAAGGCTTTTTTTACTGCTATAGGAGTTCATAAAATAAGTGAATATAAGTCTGCTAGAACTGGAAGGAAACACTCAAGTTTGGATTATTTTGAAGAGGCACAGATATGTTCTGTTGGTATTTTATCTAGTTTATTTTTGGCAGTAATTGGAATTTTGGTTGGTAGAATATTTGGAATCAACATGTCTCTTTTTGTTAGCACTAACTTTTTTATTGCTTTATTCAACATGATTCCCTTGTCTAGTTTAGACGGAGCTAAAATCTTCTTTGGATCTTTGTTGATGTATATCTTTATTTTAGTTTTTGTAGTTGTAGCATTTTTGTTAATAAAATATAGTGTGATACTTGGATTATTGGTTGCTTTTATTATTGCGACAATTGCTGTTGGTGTTTACTTTTTCTATTTGGGACGTTGATCCTTATGATAACAAGAAATACATACCTTGCCTTTTAACTCGTTGTTTTTCTTGTAAGAAAATATAAAATTATTTCCTGCGTCTTGCTTGCATTTAATACATTTATTTAAATCAATTTTTCTTTTTGGTTCTTTTTTTATCTGTGGAAAAGAGACCTGCATTCTTTTTATTTCTTCTCGAACTCTTTTTTTAGATTCTCTCATTTTTTATTGGTGGGCTCTTCTAATAAAATCTTGATCGATATAAATATTTGTATTATTTAGAATAACTTTAACTTTGAGGTTATTTGATAACTTATTGATTAAATATTTTGATTTTTAATTATATGTTATGTTTATAATTCTGATTAATATCTTTAATTAATTATTAAATATTACTATCTTGCTATATGATTAAGATATTTAGTTATTGATTAAAAATTATCTAAGGGGCTTTTAATTTTTCTTAATTGTTCCATATTTACTTTTGTATATCTTTCTGTTGTAGATAGGTGTGAATGCCCCAATAATTCCTGGATATACCTTATATCTACATCGTTCTCTAAAAGGTGCGTTGCAAAACTACTCCTTAAAATGTGGCAATAAACTCTTTTCTTGAAACCTGCTTTTTTAGCCGCTTGGTCTATAACTTTCTGAGCCATACGGACAGTTAGTGATTTATCAGAATCTTTTGCAGGAAACAAATATTCAGTCTTATTTTCTCTTTTGTTAAGATGATCTTTTACTTTTAATACAAAGTCTTTTGATAATATAATCATTCTTTGTTTGTTACCTTTACCAGACATAACTTTTGCCGTATGGTTGTCAAAGTTCATGTCTTTAATCTTAAAGTTTACGCATTCCCCTACCCTAAGACCAGAACTATACATAAATTCCAGTAGAAGTTTGTGTTTTGGGTTTTCCACTACAGAAAATAATTTTTTGACTTCTTCCTTTGTTAAAGCGTCTGGAATCTTCTTTTGAGATTTGGGATAATCTATATCATCATTTATTATTTTATTTTTTAAAACTTTGTTAAATAAAAACTTAATTGCAGAAAGTTTTAAAACAATACTAGAAGGTTTTGGTTCCTTTTCAGTTAGGTTGGCTTGA
>CAYJSR010000088.1:0-3109 GCA_964373095.1 Candidatus Woesearchaeota archaeon | reverse complement strand
CCAAAGCAAAGGGCAATTCTAACTTTATTTTTTTAGCTTTGTCTCCAATCAAGCTTGCAGGATAAAAATAAAATCCAATAAAAGTAAATATCATACCAAAAAATGAAATCAATGCTATTGCCAATATTGAAAGATGAAACGCAAAGTTAAGTGCTAAGAAGAATAAAAATAATCCAGGCAATGATAATAATGTAAACAATAACATCATACTAATATAGGTTCTAGAGAGTAATTCCATCTCAACCATTTTAAAATTTCCAAACATTGGCTGAAAGAATTTAGGATATTTATTTACCAATAAATCAGCATAATCTTTCATAATACTATTGGCAAATTTTCCAATATTGCTTGGTTTATAGATTGTGTAATCTTCTTTTTTAAGTTAAAGTTTAACAACACCTTTATCTTATTTACCTCTCTGTAAATTAATAAAATCTTTAAGTTCTTATTTGCTGATCTTAAGCTCTTTCATCAATGATTTTTTGTTTGTTTCACTTAAGTTCTTGAACTTGCTTGTTTGAAAACTAGTAATTATTTCTTGTGGTCGGACAGCTGAGATAGGAATTGTTTTATCTTTAGGCATAATTATTTGAGGTTTAGGCAAAACTTTCGGAACCTCTAACTTAGAAATTATCTTTGGATTATCTATAGAAGAAAAAATAATTTTATATATTTTAGAACTATCAGTGTCAACATTTGAGAGTAATTCCATCTTTCTAGCATTTAAAGAATTAAGTTTATTTTTCTGGTCTAAATTTAAAGTTTTTAATCTCCTTAATATCTCAATCTGATTACTAATAGTCTTGAGTTCTTCTACATAATCAAGAATATTCTTTGCAATATTAACTGTTTCACCTGACATTTTTCTCATTTTCAACTATTTTATGTAAAGCAGTAAGTAAATACAAAAATTGGTTTCTAAAATTCTTTAAATAAAGTTCATATTTTTCTACTTCTTCCTTGGTAGCGTTTTTTCTCTTCTCAAGTATTTTTTCATAATTCTGAGAAACCTCTAATAAGATTTCAGCATTTTGCTTCATTATTGCAGTACTCATAGTAGTCCATACCTCTTTAATATAGTTTCAGGAGCCTTATAATATTCATGAATTATTGCCTGTACTTCTTTAAAAGCAACAACATTCCTCTTATAAAGTTCTTTTAATAATTTAGTTCTTATCCTAAATTCATTCAAAACTTGTTCTTTTGTAAATCCATAATGTGTAGATATCTTATCAAAGACCTTACTATCTGGATTAAATGAAAAAGTATCATTCTTAGGATTCCAAGTAAAAACATTATTAGTTATTTCCCCACCCAAACCTTCCTTAACCTGAATTATCTCATCAATACTACTTACTTTTCTAACTTCCTTTCCTTTAATTTTAGATTGTGACATTACAACAACTGCAGCCAAAGTTTCAATCAATGATCCAGATAAATTAATAGGTTCAGTTTCTAGTCTTTTAATTAAAGTTCCAACATTTTCTGCGTGCATTGTAGCCATTCCAGGATGTCCTGAGTTATGAAGTAATATAGAACCAAATCCACCAATAAAATTTTCATTTCCAGGAACAGCAATATCATAAACATATTCAGGTTCAGCTAATTGCAAAATTTCTATACTTCTGACTTGATCGCAATACAAATCATTTAGCAAATTCTTATCTTCAATACATTTAGTTATAGTACAAGTTTTACCTATAGGTTTTACATATTTTAAGAATTCTTCATTTTTATAGTTTGCATAAAGATTTATTTCATAATCTGTAGTTTTTCTTCCAATCCTATTTCTTTGGTTAATGCTAGATACTATCCCATAAACTAATAATATTTGTATTACATCATTAGCTAAGTTCTTGGATACGGTATAGTAAGATATTCCATTCTCGTCACCACAATATAAACTACTTAAAAAAACACCTATTCTTTTCTTACTTAATCCAAAAATAAAATCAGGTATTCTTTTATCTAATTTAGTTTTACAATATTTTTTTATAAATTCATAAAGTATTTTATTATTAAAAGATAATTCTGTTGCTTCTCCACATCCACAATCAATTAATCTTCTATTTGGTTTCTTATTTATTAATTTTAAAATACAATCTTCAATGTCTTTTAATACTTCTTCATTTTTATTATAAATTTCAATTCTATAATCTCTTCCACTTTCATTTAAAGATCCTTCTGATAAATAATATCCCAATAATTTTAAGAATTCATCATTTATTTCTAAAAATGGATTTCTCTTTTCGCCAATTCCATTATATCTAATTTCAATATTAGCCACATCGTAGTCTATTTCAGCTTCTTTCATTAATTTTAAAAATTTATCTGCTTGTAATACATTAGGTTTCGAAATCATTCCTTCAGAATAATAATCTGTTATAATTTTACAACTAACTAAAGTGCTCGCTTGATAACATCCTAATTTATGTGAGGCTTGTTTTATTAATTCAGGAGCATATATTCTTAGATTAGGTAACCATTCTAATAAGTTTATTTTTTCTAAATTATTATATCCAGAAGGGATTTGTGCAGGTATTATTATATTACCACCAATAATTAAATTCTCACCTTTAATTTCCCTTACTTCATTATTCTCTAAAGTAAAAACAGAATGATCTCCAGTTATAGTTACTTCTTTTCCCAATTTGGTAGTTAATTTATACAAAGTATTTCTCTTTGGATGTTTTATGAATGCCTTTATTGGCAATATTTCATATTTTTTAGTTTTAACATTATATGAAAATGCCTTTAATTTAGTTACATTTTCATTTTCTAAATCTTTTATCTTTATTCTCAATGGTTTATCTTCTTTTAAGACAAATATTTCTTCATCACCTCTAATAGAAGCGAAAGCCTGGAATAATACAAATGCTTCTTTACCTCTAACTTCCCCAACAATAATATAATCTGGTCTTTGTCTAAAACTTGCTCTGAGCAAATCAAACAAACTAACTTCACCATATCTTTGCCCAACTAAATTTGTTAAACCAACACCAGCTCTTGCAACACTCGGCAACCAGTTTTCATGTTCAAGTCTAAGTTCTTTAGTATTATGTAATAATATATTGGAACATATAAATTTTTCACTTTCTGGAACAGAAAT
>CAYJSR010000087.1:0-3221 GCA_964373095.1 Candidatus Woesearchaeota archaeon | reverse complement strand
CAGTTTTTATTACTTATTTAGCAGCAGGATTAATTTTACTTCCAATAATACAAACCTTAGGTGCATTTTCAGTTATTTCATACATAGTAATTGCAGCAATAACAATTATTGCGGGCTTATTTGAATTAAAAGATTTCTTTTGGTATGGAAAAGGTTTTTCACTTTCTATATTTCCTTCTGAGGCAGAAAGAATAAAGAAATATGTTAAGCATGTTGGTGGCAACCCCATAACTGCTTTTTTATTAGGAGTATTCGTTGCAATAGTTGAATTGCCTTGTACAGGCGCAGCCTATCTTGCAGTTCTTGCTTTGATGTCATTATCTGGGCTTGCATTATCCAATATTGTACTTTTATTAATTTATAATTTAATATTTGTACTTCCTCTATTTTTAATACTATTTTTTGTTTACAAAGAATCTTCTACAGAGAAATTCGAAGCTTGGAGACAGAAACATAAAGGATTAATGAGATTAAGTATAGGATTAGTTTTGATAGCTATTGGAATATGGATGATATTTAGTGTTATTTAAATAAAAATTCTTTACATTCATTAATTTTATAATTCTTCTAGCTTTTTTCTTGCATTATTTATTTCTTCATTATTTAATATATTTATTATTAATTTTAACTGTAACATCAGTGTTTCTGCTTTGTTTATCATATCTTTTGTTGAGTCTTTTGTTAGTACCACATTGCTTTTTGAATTTACATAATATTGTTTGTCTATTCTCTCTTCTTTTGCAAAAACCATTATTTTATACAGATCTTCTCTATTGAATAATTCTTTTAATAATTGTATAGATCCAGTATGGTTTTCACATTTTATCCCTGTTCTAAATAATAACGCAGTTAGTGTATCATACATTGCATAGTATGAACTTGATATAGAATTTTCAAATAAATTATTTTCTAAAAGTATTTTAGCTGATTTAAAACAATTATCTGCTTTTTCTAAATAAGATTCACAAATTTCTTCAGAAGGATCTATTAATATCAATTTTCTCTCCATTTTTAATTTATTCAAAAAATTTTGTTTTTTCATAAAAATCTTCCACCCCCTTTAATAACACATGATCTTTTACTATTTCTTTTATTAAAAGATCAGAACTATCAAATTTCCCAATCTTGACTTTTATTTTAGAATTTATACTTTCGATTTTTTCTTTAACTTTCTTACTATTTGTTTCCATATAAATATCTATGTCACTTGTTTCTTTTGCTATGAATTTAGAATAGCTTCCAAATAATATTATTAATTTCTCTTCTGCCACATTTAGTATTTCTTCTGTTATTATTGATAATTCTGGGTATTTCTTTAATAATTTTATCAGTTTGTATCTTTCTGCGTTGTATACATAATTTCTTGCCTGAATATTTTTTTTTATGAAGAACACTTTATTTTTACCTTCTTGTTTAAAGTCTAATACATTTTCTTTTGTTAAATAATTTAATTTTCTAGCTATTGTTGAGTGATGTACCTTTAATATTCTTGCAATATCTCTTAAATAGGTTTTTCCTTTTAGTAATACTAAGATTATTTCTAAATTAATATTGTCTCTATTTTGAGCCATATGTCTCTTAGAAGAGACATTAACTTATAAAGTTTTCTGTAATAATTATAGTTACTTATGAGTAATAACTAATAGAAAGATATATAAATAAGCAATTACTACTATTTTAGAGGTTTAAAGATAAAATGACTGAAGATATTCAAATTGTAAGGAAAGTTGTTTCTAGAGGTAGAGTATTCTCCCGTGAAGGAACTTATGGGGTTTCAGATTCTTTAAAGGATTGTATTAATGCAGGTTATCAACCTTTATTCATGCCAGAACTAGCAATGGCTAGAGCTGATGCTGAAAAAGATTCAAGATTATGGCAAGATTGGTTTTTAACTCCTAGTGTTAGAGTCACAGGAAAAAGCAGAGCGGGGAATAATGTTGTTGTTTATGCTCATGTTCCTACCAGTTTAAGTGATCCTGCTAATATTAGAGCAATGATTGATAATAAAGCTTTAGTTAATGGTGCAGGACCAATGCTTCAAGATGAATTTTATAGTTTACTAGATAAAGAAGGAAACGGCAGAGTATTTGTTGTTGATTACAATAAATTAAGAAAATCAAAATCTGGTGTAGTAAGAGTTGATGAAGCTTTTACTCATCCTCAAACAATTCCATTTTTAGGTGGAGAACAAAATGCTGAAGCATATTTAGCTAAACATAAAGAGGTTTATGGAAAAGATATTGGGGTTTGGCATAGAGATGATTTAGCTGATAGACCAATGGGGCGTGTGCTGTACCTTGGCAGCGACTACTACGACGGCTTGGGTGGCGACAGCCTTGACAACGATAGCCGTGTTCTCGGGGTAGCGCCGGAGGCGCAAGTAGGCGTCGCCCAAAAAAATGGGGCGCCACTTGAATCTAAAGTACAAAAACTAGATGATGGTGCAATCGTAAGAGTAGATGGAGAGCTATATGTTCGTGCTCCAAAAAGATTAGTATTAGAAGACAGATAAATTTATTTTTTCAAAACGTTTTTATACTATTCATTTCTTGAATTTTTTAGTCCCAGCTACTGAACCTACATAACTATTTAGGTTGAGTAATTCGGAGTAGTTTGGGCTACACGCACTTTCACTACGACAGCCTAGCTGTTATAAAATACAGCCATGACAATCCACAACTGGTGGCCTGAAATGGCAGTGCAGTAAATAAAGTGAAAGTGCTACTTGGTGGGCGTGTGCTGTACCTTGGCAACAACTACAACAACGGCTTGAATGGCAACAACAACCTTGACAACAATAGCCGTGTTCTCGGAATAGCCAAACTCCTTATCGCTGGGACTTTATATTTTAAAATGGATGATCAAGATTTATTTCATCAAGTTTGTTCTTATGAAAATTTAGAGTTAGCATTTGAGAAAGCAAAGAAAAGAAAAACTCTAAAGAAATATGTTATTGATTTTGAAAAGAAACTAAAAGATAATTTACTAGACTTAAGAAATGATTTAATTTTTCACGCTTACAAACCAAAACCATTAGAAACATTTATTTTAAGAGATCCAAAAACAAGAAAGATAAGCAAGTCCAACTTTAGAGACAGAGTAGTTCACCATGCGATTGTACAGATTATAGAACCAATATTTGATCCTACATTTATTAATGATTCTTTTGCAAATAGATTAGGTAAAGGAACTTTAAAGGCTATTGAAAGATTTGATTTCTT
>CAYJSR010000086.1:0-3297 GCA_964373095.1 Candidatus Woesearchaeota archaeon | reverse complement strand
CTACAATTGAGAGCGGAAAAATAATTATAAATGAAGATGATATTAAAAAATTATTTCCAAATAGACATAAACATTATATTAAAGAATTAAAAGAAAGAGAATTATTACCATTTACTGTGAATAATTATTGGGCTGAAGTTATAGCTAGACTTCATGGTCATTTATTTACGGACGGGCATTGTGGTAAAAACAATCTAGAGTTTTATTGTGGTACTATGAAAGATGCAGAGGAAATTGCTAATGATATTAGACAACTTAAGTTTGAGCCATCTAAAATAAATAAAAAAATTAGCAAAGCAATTATTAATGGTAGAGAAACAATTTCTACTACTTATAGATTTTCTAAAGGGGGAGCTTTACATGCTTTATTGGTGGCTTTGGGAACTCCTGTTGGAAAGAAAACAAATACTAATTACGGTCTGCCAAATTGGATTAAAGATTCAGAAATTTCTGTAAAGAGAGAATTTCTAGCTGCATATATGGGTGGGGATGGTGGTAAATCCAGATATTTAAATGTTGGAAGAAAAATAGGTAAAGTAAAGATAGAAGATTTATTTTTCCATAAAAATATTAAGCTAAAAGATGGCGGGATAAATTTTGCTAAGGAATTATCACAGTTATTTAATTTGTTTCATATTAATATTTTGAGAATAGATGTTTTAAATGGATATGTACGTAAGGATGGAAGCGAAACAGTTAAAATAGAATTAGTATTTTCTAAAAGCAATTATAATATAAAAAATTTGATTACTAGGATAGGTTATAGATATTGTGAACAAAAAAGTAAATCCACTTTATATTTAGGTGAATGGTTAAGATTGCATGATAATGTAAAAAATAATAAAATTTCATTGAGGAAAAAAATAAGAAGTTTATATAATCAGGGCAAAACACCTAAAGAAATATCTATTATGGTCAACGTTAGTTATAGAATGATAAATTCATGGCTTTTTGAGCGTAAATATGATAAAACAAGTGTTGCTAGATCAGAATTATTGCCTTTTGATGATTGGTTTTCTCAATCTAAAAATGGTTTAGAAGGTACAGATCTGATTTGGGAAAAAATTACTGATAAAAAATTGGAAGATTTAGATGATGTGAGAGATCTAACTACAGTTGAGAACACACATACATTTATTGCCAATGGTTTTGTTACTCATAATTGTCCTATTGAAACTCCAGAAGGCACTTCAATTGGTTTAAGAAAAAATATGGCTTTATTAATTACTGTTTCAAGAGGTGATGTTGCAGAAGAAAAATTAAGGAAATCTTTAGAAAATATCGGATTAAAGGTGATTATTTAAAATGGTTGAATATTTTAGTGGAGTAATTCCTGGTACTGATTCTGTACGTTGGTTTATTGGCTCTCAAGTTTATAAAAATGGAGTTTGGAGATATGAAAAAAATGGTGGAGCTTATAATACTCTTTCTCCAGTTATAAGGTGTATGGGTAATGGTACTCAATTAATTTCCCATATTATATTAGGTTATATGCCTAGAGATGATGATATCGTTCATATGAGTGTTGAAGGTATGAAACTTACAATTGTGAAAAGTTATGCTGCTCTTGAAAGAGTAACACTTGAATGTAAAGAAGGTAGAAAAAGATTTTCAGATATGATAATACATGATGCGGGTTCAGATGCAAAACAAATGATAGACTTGGAATTAAATGCAATAGGTGATTTAGAATTAATGTTAAAAGAAGGAATAGGAAATTATAGAGGTCAAAGATAAAATGGTTGATTTATTTTTAAATGAAAAATTTATTGGATCTGTAGAAAATGCTAAAGAATTTGTTAAACAATTAAGATCAGAAAGAAGAAAAGGAATAATTTCTCAAGAACTAAATTTTCATTATGATGAAGAATTTGGTGAAATATATTTAGATACTACTAAGGGAAGGGCTAGAAGACCTTTAATTGTTGTTGAAGGTGGGAAATCCAAATTTAATGAACAACATCTTGTAGAAATAAAAAATGGAAATCTAAAATGGGATAAACTTGTTAAAGATGGAGTAATAGAATATATTGATGCTGCGGAAGAAGAGAATTGTTATGTTGCTTTAGATGAAGATAGTGTAACAAAAGAACATACACATTTAGAAATTTCTCCAATATCAATTTTAGGTTTATGTACCTCAATGATTCCATATGCTAATTTTGGAAGTGGTGCTAGATTAATTAAATGCGGTAGATTCCAGAAGCAAGCTTTAGGTTTGTATGCTGCAAATTATTTATTAAGAATTGATACTGATGTTAATGTCTTGCATTATCCTCAAAAACCAATAACAAAAACTTTTATGCATGATGTTTGGGGATGGGATAAACATCCGGCTGGACAAAATTTTGTTATTGCAATTATGAGCTTTGAAGGATATAATATGGAAGATTCGATTATTCTAAGTAAAGCTAGTGTAGATCGTGGATTAGGAAGATCAAGTTATTTTAAACCATTTAATGCTGAAGAATTAAGATACCAAGGTGGTTTAGTTGATGAAGTTTGTATTCCTGATAAAGAAGTTAAAGGTTACAAATCAGAAAAAGATTATAGATTATTAGAAGAAGATGGGATTGTATTTACTGGCGCTAAAGTTAAAGAAGAAGATGTTATAATTGGAAGAGTAAGTCCACCAAGATTTTTAGGAGAATTTGAAGAATTTAATATTGCTACTAATATAAAAAGAGAAAGTTCTATTGCATTATCACATGGTGAAAAGGGAATAGTTGATATGGGAATATTAACTGAGAATGAAGAAGGCAATAGATTAGTTCAATTGAGATTAAGACAATTAAGAACTCCTGAAGTTGGAGATAAATTTGCATCACGTCATGGACAAAAAGGAGTAATTGGTTATTTAGTTCCTCAAGACGATATGCCTTTTACTGCTTCAGGTATTATTCCAGATATTATTTTTAGCCCGCACAGTATTCCATCAAGAATGACAATCTCACATCTTATAGAAGTTATTGCTGGGAAAGCTGGAGCTTTAGCTGGACAATATATTGATGGAACTACTTTTGATGCAATGCCTGAAAAAGAAATAAGGAAAATGTTAGGAGAATTGGGATTTAGAGATGATGGTTTAGAAACAATGTATAATGGTTTAGATGGAAAACAATTCAAATCGAGAATTTATATTGGAAATATGTATTATTTAAAATTAAAATATATGGTTGCAAATAAATTACATGCTAGAGCAACTGGAAAAATACAGTTATTAACAAGGCAACCTATTGAAGGACGTTCACAAGGTGGAGGTTTAAGATTAGGAGAAATGGAGAAAGATTGTTTTGT
>CAYJSR010000085.1:0-3344 GCA_964373095.1 Candidatus Woesearchaeota archaeon | reverse complement strand
GACTGATTAAATGTTGCATTGTTAACACTTGCTGCATAAGTTGCATTGTAAGTTGTAATCCATGTTCCATTTAATCCTTCAATTTCTGTCTTGTTATACAATTCTGTCCTGTTATATGTTTGAGTTCTATTCCAAAATCTAGAATTTATATCTGCAATTGTAATTGTTGTTTGGTTGTATCCCCAAACAATTCCTGCATATAACAAATCAGTCAGCGACTGATTAAATGTTGCATTGTTAACACTTGCTGCATAAGTTGCATTGTAAGTTGAACCCGAATATGTTTGGTTGTATGCAAAACTTGAATAAGTTGCATTGTAAGTATTTGAGTTAGGTATTAAAGAATAATTGTACCAATTTGGTCCATAGGTTGTGTTCAAATAATTTATGGAATAAGTTGATTGATTGTATGCAAATCCGCCTGTTTGATTATATCCCCATTTTATATCTGCATAAAGCAGACCAGCAAGAGTCTGATTCCATGATGAATTATCCCCAGTTCCTGCGGGCAGGTTTGTTAATAAAGAGCCGTCTCCTATAAAATATGAAGCAGTTACGTTTCCAGAAGTAGCTATATTGCCTGTTGCATTTATATCAACAATCCAAAGTTTTGTTATTCTTGAAGTTAAACTTCCTAACCATCCAAAGAATCCTGTTTGAGTAGTTGTAATATTTCCTGTAAAGGTAGTATTTCCTGTAAATGTTTCTGACTGATTTTTTAAAGCGTAATTTGTTAAATTAGTTGTGCCTGAAGAATCATCTGTTTCGCATTCAACACTTCCGTTTTCATATATGGCTCTTATTGAAGTTCCAGTAGCACAGGTATTTATTAAAGAGAAGTTAATGAAAGAAATGTTATTTATTTTTCCAACAGAAGATTGGAATTCTAATCTTTCGTTTCCATCAAAATCAAGATCTTCTGCATTAATTTTATAATCTTTCCAATAACTTTTTCCATATTCTAGGGTAGGATTTATCATAACGTTCCATGAACCATTTGATATAGCGTTAGTAAAGTTTTGTTCAAAAATTATAGTCCCCCCAGTCGAATTATCATAAATGCTAATTGTTAGATTGGCTGATGCGGTTAAATTTCCAGTTGTGACTTCTCTTACATTTGTTCCTTGATCTGATATTAAAAAAGCTGAAACAATACTAGGGAAGATTGCAGAAATTAGGATTAGTAATAGTATTTTATTTTTCATTTTTTTCACCTTCTTTTTTTAAAAGTTCTATTAATGCTTTATTTAGTGAGATAGAGCGGGGTACCTTATACTTCCATTTATTCCATATTTCTTCCGGAATTTCCAATAGGAATTTCTTTAATTTTGCCTCTTTTTTATTCATTATTTTACTTAGTAAATCTTAGTTATTATTTACTTTATTTATTTAAGGTAAACTAGACTTTATATTACTTAGTATTTAAAGATTTTGTCAAAGAATTTAACTGCAAAGATTTTTATACTAAATGCCCTAAAAAAAGAACATGAAAAGAAATTCAATAATAATTACCTTCCTAGTCTTAATTGTATTGATAGGAGTAACTTATTTCCTATTTAATAGCAAAGCAAATTATTTCTGTGGCTCTTCAGAACTTACATCAAAACTTCCTTCAAACTATGGAAGTGTTAAAATTATCGAGATAGATAAAAATATTTGCCTAGGGGAAGAGTCTAAATTTAGAAGTCTAAGTACTCAAGTAACCGGTTATGCCTCTGCAACTTATGAAACTCCCGACGGAAAATATTTTTTAATAATTTCTCAATTTACAAATGAATTAGATGCACTTGTTGTTGCAGAATATCTAAAGCAAGATTCTCTAAGGAGTTCTCAACTTACTTTGAAAGAATTTGGTCAAAACGAAATAGTTTGGTCCTTAAATGATGGCAGAGTAGTCGGTTCTTTTTGGAAGTCAAATAATAATCTTATAACTATTGATAATCTTGGAAATGAAAATATAGATGATGAATTAATAACTTCCCTATTAACTAATTTTCCAAGTAGTAATGATATTGTCATAAATAGTTAAAAAATCTATATAGGTATCATAGGTATCTAATGTTTAAAGGTTTTAGTTTATCATGGAGATTCAGGGTTTTATCTTTTGATTTTTAATGGCCTGCTGTGTAGTTCTATTTTTATCAATAAAATTAACCAACTAAACCTATTTAACCACTAATTTACTATAGTCGTGATGGAAATTGAAAAAGAGGGTGAGAATAAAATATCTTTAAATTTATCTCCGTCTAGTATTAATGTATATTATCAGAGCCCACTTTTATTTTATCTAAAATATATTGCTAAAGTCCCAGATGATACTTATGTACCTATATGTTATGGTCTTTCTGGAAATATAGTGCATGGATGTCTTGAAAAGTATGCTAAAAAAGAACTTGACAGAGATGAGGCCTATGCTTATTTATTGACTCAATGGGAAAAACAAAATTTGTATAATCATAAAGATATTTTTAATAATTTACTTAATCCTTTAGACTATATTAGTGCAATGATTAGAGGTATTGAAGTAATAGACCAGCATGAAAATCATATATGTGAAGAAACAATATTGTTTCCATTTAAAGAGAATGAAATTATAAAAATAGGAATAAAAGGTATAATAGACTTGCAAGCAATTGAAAAGAAAGGTAATCAAAGTGTTATTTTGGATTATAAAACAAGTAATAGTATGAGTGAGGATAAAAACTTTAAACGTCAAGCATTATTTTATAATCTTCTACTTTATAAAAAGAAAAATATAATACCTTCAAAGACAAGTTTACATTATCTTAAGTTAAAGGTGTCAAGGGATTATATATTTAGTATAGAAGAAGTGGAGGAATTTGAGAGAGAGTTAAATGAAATTGCTGATCAAATACTTATGTTCGGAGGAGATATTAGTAATTATCCGATTGGAAAAATAGATGATAGGTTTAATAGTAAAATGCAAGCTTGTTTGAGAGAAGTTGAGAGGAGAAATGTTTTTGCATTAGGAAATGTTGGAACGAATTATTTTGAAGAGGGAAGCTGAAAGATAATGGTACTTTTCGAATAAGAGAAATATTAAGGGAAACTAGATCGTCTGTGATATAAAGAAAATAGGAGTTTGCGATAATTATTTTAGATTAAACTAGTTTAGCAAATTCTACTTTGACTTTTTCAAAAGTTTCTTTATTAATTCTTCCAACTTTTTTCTTAATAATGCTCTGACTTATAGTAAATAGTTTGTCTACCTTAACTCTACTAGGTTTAGGAATAGCTCCTTCTATTAAATTCTTATTTTCAAACAAAACTGAATATTTGGAATCTTTAATGTTTGATGTTATGCCGCAAGTTATAACATCTTC
>CAYJSR010000084.1:0-3352 GCA_964373095.1 Candidatus Woesearchaeota archaeon | reverse complement strand
CAATTAATAGAAAAAGAAGAAAATTGTGTAGTCTCACAACACGAACACACAATTTATATTTCTAAACCTTCAATAATTTTAACTAAGATTTAACGAATTATTCCTTTTGTAGTTAAAAAAATAAAAAATACAAACATAAAAACAAAAGCAAGAATAGTAATCCCAAAGTAAAAATAAAACAGACTATAAATAAAAGCAATAATAAATAAAATTAAAATAATAAATGATTGAAGTTTATCCATATTTTACATCCCAAAAAAGTTTCCAGTCAAAAGAGTCAGCAGCCCTATCCCATATAACTTAAATGGTCTTTCTGCCTTATAGCAGCACCACGAGCAGTTCTTAAATAATTATCTTCTATATCTTCATATCTTTTAACATCTTCAGGTTCAATAGAAGATCTAACTTTCTTCAAAGCTTCATTAAAGTTTTTCATATTAACTTCTTTAATATTAATGTCTTTTCTTAAAGCAAGTATCGCAGCTTCTCTGCATAACGATTCTAAATCTGCACCAACATAATTTTCAGTTTTTTCAGCAAGAACATTCAAATCAACGTCCTTAGCTAAAGGCATATTATTTGTATGTATTTTTAAAATATGTAATCTTGATTTATCTTCAGGAACTGGAGTTAATATTACTCTATCAAATCTTCCAGGTCTTAACAATGCAGGATCCATTATATCTGGTCTGTTAGTTGCACCAATAACAATTACATCATTTAATTCTTGTAATCCATCAATTTCAGTAAGTAATTGATTTACCATTCTCTCAGTTACTCCTGCATCACCACCCCTTCCCCTTCTAGGTGCAATAGAATCTATTTCATCAAAGAAGATAATACATGGGCTTGCTTGTCTTGCTTTTTCAAATACTTTTCTCACACCTTTTTCACTATCTCCAACCCATTTACTTAACAATTCTGGACCATTAACTAAAATAAAATTTGCTTCACTCTGATTTGCAACAGCCTTAGCTAATAATGTTTTTCCAGTTCCTGGTGGCCCATATAATAATATTCCTCTTGGAGCCCGAACACCCAAATTTTTGAATATACCTGGATATTTTAAAGGCCATTCAACAGCTTCTTTCAATTCTTGTTTAATATTGTCTAATCCACCAATTTGTTCCCAAGTAGTTGTGGGTCTTTCAATGAAAACCTCTCTTAAAGCACTTGGCCTTACTAATTTCAAAGCTTCTTTAAAATCAGTCATATCAATCCTAAGTTTTTCTAGAAATTCTGCAGGTATTGGTTCATCCTTTTTATAATTCATATCAGGTAGTAATCTTCTTAAAATAACCATAGCAGCTTCTTTACAAAGAACTTCTAAATCTGCACCAACAAATCCATGAGTTATTCTTGCTAATTCTTCAATAATAACACTATCATTCAAAGGCATATTTCTAGTATGAATTTTAAGTATTTGCAATCTGCTTTCGTATTTAGGAACTCCAATTTCAACCTCCCTATCAAATCTTCCAGGTCTCCTCAAAGCAGGATCAATTGAATTTGGTCTATTACTCGCGGCAATAACAACAACTCTTCCACGAGATTTTAATCCATCCATTGTAGCTAGCAATTGTGCAACAACCCTTCTTTCAACTTCACCATAACTCTCTTCTCTTTTAGAAGCAATTGCATCTATTTCATCAATGAATATTATAGACGGTGCATTCTTCTCAGCATCCTCAAATATATCTCTAATTCTTTTCTCAGCTTCTCCAACATATTTTGAATTATGTAATACAGTTAACGGATTTCCTCCTAAGAAATTACCATAAGTCTCCATTGTAAAATCATAAAGCGTACTTGGCCCAGTTCTTTCAGTTTTAGTAATTACATCCCATTTGATGTTGCCAAAAGCAATATTATTCAATAAGAAAATATCTTTTTTAATATCCTTAATTTTAATTTCATCTAGATTATTTTTTATCTCATTAAATCTTAAATTAAAAATATCCAAGATATACCTTAATTTTCTAAAAGTTAGTTTGTCCCTACCAGAAATATATCTTTCAGTAGCCTGTTCATTAATATTCTTACCATATCTAATCAATAAATTATTTTTCAATCTCTTTAAAGTTTTAGACAAATTAGGTAGTTTTTCTGAAGAACCTTTCCTAATTCGCGTACTAAACCATTTCTTAAATATTGAATTCTTAAAATCTTTTATTACATTATCATAAAACCTTTCTCTCCCTTCACTATCTAAAATAACGGTCTTCCACATATCTCCATATTTATTTTTATGATACTCTATTTTAGAGACTATACCCAAGTACAATAATAAAACTTGTATATCTTTTAGGAATTCTCTATTTTTAGAATAAAATAATGGATTTGGATATCCTGATTTTTCCCATCCTTGAATTCCATCACCGTGATAATATCCCCTTAAAAAAGCAGAAATACATTCTTTAGTACATTTAAATAACCATCCAGGTAATTTTATATCTAAAGGTTTTCTATTTCTTACTATGTCAAATCCCTGATTTAAATATTGTCCCAATACTGTAGAATAGACTATAACTTTGCCACTACCTTTTTTATTATTTTCAGTAATCCTATTGGGTTCTATCCCAAATACTTTGTTAAATAATTCTTTATATCTATTCCTAAATTCTTGTTTTTCATCAGCTATTCCAACACAATCTTCACTTATCCAACCATCACTATATATTGCGCCTAGAAATTCCATAAAATCTGGAGTTATTTCTCTAATTGGAGTAATCTCTTTTGCAGATTTTATATTTTTTGGTAATTTAGTGTATTTTAAATTTTTTATCTGAGTCACATCATTAATGTTCTCTAGATTAACATCGATATTGTTAATAGATGAATAAAAATCTTTTTTATTTAATCTGTTAAACCAATCAATTGAAGGATTATTTTCTTTGGATCTTATCACACCAGCTATTGCAATATAATCCCCAGAAATTAAATCTTCAGCTCTTTTCCAAACAAGATTTGCTTCATGATCTAAAGTAGCAAATGGCTGATTTTTAGAAGTTTTGAACATGCCCCTTTTTTTTGTTTTTATTTGATAGGTTTCAGTAGCTTCCAACTTTAATATTGATTTAACTTTATCACTGACAATATTAAATTCATTATCCATAGAAAAAACTTTTATTTCATCTTTCGGAACAATTACTTTTTTAAATTTATCTTGAACAATTACTTCCCCGTTTTTTTCTGCTTCATTAAACATTTCAGCAATGGTTTTTCTACCATCAGGATTTGTTAATATTTCAGTTTCTCCCCCAACACACATAATTGAAGGACCATCTAAATGAATAAAATGTGCATTAGTCTCATTTGCAACAGCCTTAGCCAATAATGTTTTTCCAGTTCC
>CAYJSR010000083.1:0-3417 GCA_964373095.1 Candidatus Woesearchaeota archaeon | reverse complement strand
AGCCCTTGCTGCTGATCCAAGGAGAGCTTTAGTAAGCGAAGAATATAATCTAATAAAATCAATTTATGTTTTAATTGATTCTTATACTCCTGAAAATAAAGATTCATTAAGTATACTTTTTAGAGCTCTTAAAAAAAAACGAATAGAAGTTGGGAGATTATAAACCTAAATCTGTTGCTGCTTTTCCCTTAGCTTTTATTGCTGTCGGTGCTTCACCACCATGCCATGTAAACCTTGGACGAACTTGCAATGGATAAATTTTTTCTGAGTTATCATCTAAAATTATTGCTGAACCTCTATCTTTTGGAAGTAAATTAAAATATTTTTGAATTGCTCCTGGTAAATAACTTTGCATCATTTCATTTAATGCTTCAATATCTTTTTTTGCAGTTATTCTGTGACTCAAAACAATATCTGTTTGGGTTATTACATCTTTATGAATTTCTCCCGGCTGTTGTGTTGCTAAAATTAAACTAATTCCTGGTTGTCTGCCTTCTCTCAATATTGTTACTAATGCATCTGTTGCTGCGGTTTTTCCTTCTTTTTTTAAAAAAATATGTGCTTCATCAATTAAAATCCAGACTAGAGGAAGATTTTCTCCAGTTTTTTTTAAACTTGTTTTGAAATAAGAATGTCCTTTTGATATATCTTCCATTTCTTCTTCTTTTCTCGTTATTACTCTTTCTTCCATTAATTTCTTGCATACTAAACCTGTAACTAATGCTTTGATATTTTCTTCTTTGTAAGCGCTAACATCAAGAACTGAAACTTTTCCTCCAGAAACCATTTCTTTTATTTTTGTACTTTCGTTGCTAAATATTCCCCATGATTTTGCTGCTAAGAATCTATTTATTGTTGCAAATTTTGTATCTTGATCTATATCTTTATTTTTCCCTATTTCTAAATTTATTTCTTCTATAGAATAATTATTTCCTCTTTCTCTTATTTTTGCTAAAGTTGATTCTATTGCTACCCCTATTTGACTTGTAATTTTAATATCGAAAGAATTACACCAATCTAGTGCGCTTAATTCTGAAGGATTTATTTTAAATGCTAGATCTGCTGGAATTCCCTTTGCTTTGTATTCTTCAATATAACCTGCGGGAACATAAATTTTTATATCTAGAGTCTTTTTTGGTAATTTCCATTTTTCTAATAATTCTTCATCTTTTAAATTTGGATATCTCATTGTCCAAAAAATTCCCATTGTATCAATCATTAAAACGGCTATTTTATTTTTTACTTCTACTGGAAGATCAGCCATTTCTTCTGCTATAACTCCCAAACTATGTGAATTATGAACAATAATGTCATTAGCTATGAAGTTATGTAATTCCGGAATACATAAATCATATACCTTAAATTCGCCTTCTAATAATTCCATTGAAATAATTTCATCCCAAAAGATATCTGATTCTGCTAAAGTTTTTAATCCCTCATTTTCATCTGCTTTTGATATTTGTAATAATGTTTGTCTTGAATGGCAATATTCTATTCTTTCTTTCATTGCTTTAGGATAAGCATAACCAACCATCCTTTCTATCTCTGCCCAATTCTTTGGCTTGTATAATTCCCAAAGCTCTTTTGGTATTGTATCTACATTTGGATTTCTTTTTGTTTTCTTAAAATATTCTAAAGCTGGGGATTCTCCTTCTTTTTTCTTGCCGAAGAAACCTATATTCTCTATGTATTTTACTACGTTTTCTTCATTTAATACTAATTCAAAACTATGAAATACTTTTCCCTTATATCTTATTGTTTTGTTTATTAACTTAGATATTATCCCAAATCTAAGGATTAAATTTTGAACTATGTTAATTAACTCTTTTGAAGAAGAACAATAAGAGATTTCCCAACCATTATTTTTTATAGGATATATACTTCCATCACATGAAAATATTCTGTTTAGGAATAGACTTAATTTCTCCTTATTTAATCTAATTATTTCTTCTGGTATTTCCTTTACTATTGATAATTTATATTTTTCTGTTAACTTTCTTATTGATCTTTTCCTTATTTCTATTTTAGAACCATTAATAAATCCCCCATTTTTTTTATCTCTTAAAATCTCTCCTATATTTTCAACAACATTTTCCAAATTAGGATTTGTTATCTTGTAATGAGCCTCTTTTTCCTTTCTTAATTCTAAAGAATGATCTAATTTTCTTAAGCTTTCTTTAAAATCATTTACAATAATTTCATCTCTATTTGCGAATGAAGTGATCTTCTTAGTATGTCCTTTGGTAATTAAGTAGGCTAATAATTTGATTTCATAATCTTCTAAATTTTCATTACCAAATGTTGAAATAATTTTTGGTGTTGCGATTCTTCCTCCTGGATTTATTGTCTGCGCTTCTTTCCATCCCTTTATGGTTAACAATGGATGTTCTGGGGTTAATTCTATTTCTTTACCACTTCTTAATTTTATTTTAAGTAATTTATTAACTATTCTTTCAAAGAATTCAGTTTTTTCTGCTTTAGTTATTTTTAATTTTTCATCTAAACTAAGAATCTTTTGTTTATTTTCTCTTAGTTCTTTTATTGGTTTTAATGATCCATCTTCTAATTGAATTAGTGTATCTCCTGCAAGACATTTTCCGCTGCCACGTTTGCCGCTAATAAGAATAACGTGAGTTTTTGCAATGTCTAAATAAATTCTATTTGATAAAGAGGTTGTATTTCCCATTCTAACATAATGTTTACCTAGGAATACTGTGCCTTGTAATCCTAAATCTTTTTTATCAGAATCTGTTCTACCAACTACAATTTCATACATTTTGTCCTCTTTGCATTATTATTTACATTCTTTGACTTTAAAATAGTTATTGTTCTATAATGTTTTAGATTAAATTTCTTTTTCATAAGTTTTAAATAGTGATTCTGATCTTAATTTTTATGGTGAAAAAAGTTGCATTGAAAAAAGGTGGGAAAGAAACTAGTGTTAAACTTAATTCTAATCAAAAAACTAAAAAATTAATTCCTATTGTTGTTGGAGTATTAATCTTAGTTTTTCTGCTTGTTTTGTTATTATTACAATTATTTAATACTAAAATTGGTATAGGGGATACTGTTAAATTAGATTATACTGGTTCTTTTGAGAACGGAACTATCTTTGATACTAGTATTGAAAGTATTGGTATTCAAGCAGGATTACAAAAACCAGTTTATCAACCTTTAACATTTATTGTTGGTTCTAATCAAGTTATTCCTGGTTTCGAGGAGAATGTTGTTGGGATGTCTAAAGGAGAGAAGAAAATATTCACTTTAACTCCAGAAGAAGGTTATGGAGAATCTAAACCAAATATAAATCTTAGTGGTAAAAGAACATTAAATATAACCAGATATGAAATTATTGAAATTAATTCACCTACATATACAACTTTATTTAATCAAACTCCAAAATTAGGAGATTTTATT
>CAYJSR010000082.1:0-3570 GCA_964373095.1 Candidatus Woesearchaeota archaeon | reverse complement strand
AAAGCTGATGAAGCATTAAATACTTATAAATTAGATAGAAGAAAACAAGTAGAAGCATTATCAACTTATTCTGAAGTTTACACTGCAATATTGATTGCTTCACCTTTACTTTTATTAATTACTTTAGCAATAATAAATCAGATTAGTGGAGAAATTGCTGGTTTAAGTGTTAGTTTTATTTCATGGCTTGGAATACTTGGAGCACTGCCTTTGCTTAATATTGGATTTATGATATTTGTTAATTCATCACAGAAGGGAATATAATATGGAACTAAAATTAAAACATTATTTTGGATTAGGATTTGGATTTTTTATAATCTTAATAGATTTTGTTTTCTTTTTTGATTTTACAGCTAAACTTGGGCCTAGTGCTTGGTATTTTAATCCAATATTAGTCATTGGAGTGTTAATTGGATCTATAACATTTATACTTGATTTTCTGCATGAAAATGAGAGACAGAAAGAATTGGAAACTAAGTTTTTGGAGTTTGTTCGTGGATTAGTTGAAACTGTTAGATCTGGCGTAAGTATTCCACAAGCAATAATGCATGCTGCAAGTGTTAATTATGGAGCATTAACTCCTTATGTACAGAAATTATCTAATCAGATCGAATGGGGATATCCGCTTCATAATGCTTTGACTATATTTGCAAATGATACAAAAAATCCTGTTATAAAAAGATCTGTTGCAATTGTTATTGAGGCTGAGCAAAGCGGTGGAGATATGGGTTCTGTTTTAGAATCTGTAACTCAGTCTGTTTTAGAAATAAAAAAAGTTAAAGAAGAAAGAAAGAGCAATTCTTATACACAGACTATTCAAGGATATATTATTTATTTCTTTTTTGTTGCTATAATGGTTGTATTACAAATTTATTTAATTCCAAAACTTAGTGTTATTGGTGGTGAAGTCGGCTCTGGATTAGGAACAATTGGTGTTGGTGGCTTAGGTGCTGGCGGTGGAAGTGGTAATTTAGATTTTAATGCAATATTTTTAGCTACAATTGTTGTTCAGGGATTATTTGCTGGATTAATGCTTGGCAAATTTGCTGATGGAGATTTTAAATCTGGATTAAAACATTCATTAATAATGGTTATTGGAGGTTATTTAATAATAAGCACTGCTGCTGGATTGTTAACTGCCACTCAGGCATTAGTTTTATTAATACCCTCAAAGCTTATTAAGTGGAAAGAATGGTAATAAATAAAAAAGGAATTGGACAAGAAATAGACTGGATACTTGGTGTTGGTTTATTCTTAATTAGTATTATTTTTATATTTATTGTTTTCAGACCTGGAATAACTCCTGTTTATGATGCTAAAACTTTGCTTGATATTGTGCAAGATGGATTTATAGAAGATATTTCTTGGAATATTACTACTGTTCCAATATTTGTTTATCCTGCTAATTCTAGTTATTTTGGGGAGCGAAATATTAATTTAACTAATAAACAAATTGATGTTTCTGGTGGACAAATTTATACATTTGATACTCTAAAAAATTTACTTTCTGAAAAAAGCTTGGCTAATATGGAATTGTTTTATATAAATAAAAGTTATACTGATATTAATGTACCACCACCTAGGGCTGATAATAGTGTTGATGAAATCTGTGGAGATCAAGATTTAGTAGAATCTTATGATGATCTTTGTGAAGGTGTGGGTAGAAGAGATGCAGTAGCTAGTTCAAGGAATAAAACTAAAAAATTTGAGAAGGGTGGTGAAGTTAATTTTTATCTTGAAGATAATAATATTATTTTTTCAGGAAAATTAAGTAATAGTAGAACAACTTTAACTAAAACAAAGTATTTATTTCAAGTTTCAAGTCAAACAATTAATTTTGCTCCTACTACGATTGTTTCGCCAATATTAAATGCTTGTGCTGTTTTAGGCAATGCAACTTATCCTTATGCTAATACAGTCTCAACAAGTTGTCCGATATTATACGAACTTGGATTAACTGAAACTATTTCTGGAATTAGTTTACCTTCATTTATACTTTTGAATGAAACTACTGATAGTGGTTGTACTGCTGGTTATGAATGTGTGAAAGAAAAATGGAAATTCCCTCAATCAAAAGAATTTACAATCACAATTGAAAGTTTAGCTATCAGTGCTAAACCTCCTGCTAATTCAAATAGATTAATTCAAGAATTTAATTATACTTTTCCAGCAAATGCACCTTCACCGCCAAATAATGCAAATGTTTTTGTAAGACAATTCAATAGTTTTGTACTCACAGATGATGGTACTGAACTTCCTGTTGTTGTGAGGATTAAATCATGGTAATGAATAAAAAAGGATTTTTAAAGATTATGGAAGCAATAATTGCAATTATAATTGTTTTATCTTTTGTTATTTCTATAATGCCTATTAAAACTAAAGATACTTCTAAGTTGCCTCCAGACTTAGAACAAACCACTAACACAATACTACATCAAATGCAAAACAAACCAGAATTCAGGCAATGTGTTCTCGGAGGAGGCACAATTTATGATTTTGCTAATGATGGTAGTCCTACTTTAAGCAACAGCACTGATTGTATTTATAATTACACTCAATTTATTTCTTATCCTGCAGCAACATATCCTTGGAATTATGCTGTGAAAGTTTGTAATGTCAATTCTACAAATGTAGTAACTAATTGTAGTTATACTCCTAGAAATGGTGTTAATACTGGAGATCTTGTAGCCAAAAAAGAAAGCGATTTTGCTAATAAGAATTTGCCAATAGATAAGGATATTTACACTAGAACTATTGTTTTAGCTTCACCAGATGTTTTTGGAATAGATCCAAATAATGTACAATTAGGAAATTATTCTGTTTTAACTTTGTATGCCTGGCTAAAAGGCTAATAATATTATTAAATAACCTAACAAAGAACCTGCTGTAATAAACGGCATTGCAGGATAAAACTTCTTTTTTTCTGCTATAAAGAATAGAAATAATAATGCTATTGCTGCTGTTAAAGAAGTTATCAATGCTGGAATAAATCCGAATGTTTTTAATATTACTCCTGAAAACATTAAAGGAAATGCAATATCTCCTCCACCTAAAATTGCTTGTCTATTTGATTCTTGTTTTACTGTTTTAGACTTGTTATTAATCTTGTTTATTTTTTCATTAGATCTTTTTGTATTGTAATTTACTAATAGACCTGCGAATAATTTAGACTTTGTTTGAAACTTAGCCATTGAGATCATATGTTTTGTTTTCCATACGGCAATCATATCGTAAACTGAGATTAATAATAATAGAATTGTTATAGAAAATATATTTAATACTGGAACAAATATTGCTGCTAAACCGCCGTACATAAAAATTTCTGTTAAATTATGTGTTAATATATTTGGCTTAAATATTTTCAATAAAGCTAGGATAATTGCTAATACTAAAGCAATTATTTCTTTTGTAAATGCACTGAAAGCGATTATTAATGTCATTAAAATGCTTAAAAAATACCAGAACTTCCATAATCTCATAGCACTAAATTTTACCAATACTAAGGCTAAACCTGTAGCAATTAATAGTGTAATAAATATTGGAATATAAGATGTTTTTTCATTTAATTGT
>CAYJSR010000081.1:0-3700 GCA_964373095.1 Candidatus Woesearchaeota archaeon | reverse complement strand
TTTTATTACAGGACTCTTCAGATAATAATGTTAGTTCTAATAATGTAAATACTACTGGAAATTATGGTTATGGAATTTATTTATATAGTTCTTCAGATAATAATGTTGATTTAAATACGATAAATACTACTGGGTCTTATGGGCTTGGAATGTATTTATATACCAATTCTGTGAATAATACTGTTATTTCTAATATTATAGATACTGTTGGAAATAATGGTTTTGGAATTCATTTGGCTAATTCTGCAAAAGATAATAATGTTAGTTCTAATACCATTGATACAAATGGAAGTAGCAGCTATGGAATCTTAGTAGATGATTCTTCAAATGATAATCTTATTAATCTTAATACAATTGCTACTAATGGCACAGATGGTCATGGTGTTTATTTAGTTGCTTCAAATGATAATACAGTTAGCCTAAATGTAATTACTGGATTAGGTGCTGATTCTTATGAAATCTTTTTATACAATTCAAATAGTAGCACAATATCAGAAAACAATTTAACAATCCTTAATTTATATGCAAATACATATTCTAATACTGGTTGTGAAAATATTTGGGATAGTATTATAGATGATGGTGTAGGAAATACTGTGACTAATGAAACTTGTAATACTGCTCCTGAATTAGTTTTAGTAGATCAAAGTGTTACTATAGGAAATAGTTTATCTTATCAAGTAAATTGTAGTGATATTGATTTAGATACTCTTACTTATTATGATAATTCTAGTTTATTTGATATTAATTCTAGTTCTGGATTAATTAGTGATACTCCTACTTCTGATGAAATTGGAGGTTATAACGTTCTTATTATTTGTGGAGATAGTATTGTAAATACTACAGATACGTTTACTTATACGATAAGTGCTGCGGAAACAACTGAGATTATAACTACTAATCGTCGAAGCCATAGTAAACAAACCCAAAGAGCAGAGAAAACTGCAATATTCAAAGATATAGGAATTATAGATATTCCTGATAGTATAAATGGTTTAATTAATAATTTTAAACTTACATTTGGTTGTAATTCTGGAACTTGTAGTGTTACTGCTAAAGAAGTTGATGTTAATACTCTACCTGCAAGTACTAGAACTGAGATAAGTATTAATGGGGAGATATTAGGAGCAATTGATTTTAAATGTACTGGAAATTTAGGCAAGGGCAGTGTAGACTTTACTGTATTGAGTTGTGATAAATTAAGAGCTAGAGTGTACCATAATAATGGGAATACTGAAGATGCTGAAATAAATTGTAATAATGGAAAAGCTACTGCTAAATTTAATGGGTGTAGTTATTTAGTTGTCTATCAAGAAAATTTCTTACCTAAAGTTGTACAAAATAATGTTCCCATAACTAAAAATGAAACTCTTAAAGTATTACCTAAAACTAAAGGCTTTGGATTATTAAATCTATTTTTCATAATTGTTTTAATAATTATTTTAGTCTTAGTTGGTTTAAAGTTAAATAATAACAGAAAGAAAAATATTTTCTTTAATCTTAATCCTGTCAAAGAACCTTTGTATCATAGAATAAAACGTAAAATACTTGAGAGAAAAAATCATATTCATGGATTAAATAATCAACAAGTTAAACGTTACACTAAATTAAATGAAGAGAAAACTAAACTTGTTGTTGAGAAACAAGAAACTTTAGAGAAACATAATATAAAAGTAAACCAAAACTTTAAACCTTTTGATAAAAATAAGAAAAAGAAACATGAACAGCATACCTTGGATAAACATTATTCACATATTCTTAGAGAAGATGAATTAGATCCACATTCAGAGCCAGATTTTGATGATTCAGAACAGAAAGATGATAAAATTAAACTTTAGATATATTTCTTAATTAATTCAGATATTTTACTTCCATCTGCTCTTCCTTTAAACTTTTTCATTGCTTCACCCATAATTGCATTAAATGTAGCAGATTTCATTGATCCAACTAAATTTTTAACTTCTAATTCTAAATCTTTGTCTGAAACTAATTTGTATTTATCTAAATTAATCTTGCCTTCTTTTATTATATCCACAAATAAATCTAAAGCTGCTGATTTTTGTATTTTGTTATTATTTATTAAAGTTAATACTTGATTGAAATCGTCTTCCCTTAATTTAGAAGAATCTAAATTTAATCTTGATTTTATTTCTTTTGGAATCTCAATTAATATTCTAGCAATTGAATTTGGTTCTAAATTTTTATATAAATTGATATAAGCCCCTATATCTATTGCTTCAGTTATTATCTCTCTTGCTAATTCTGGAGATAATTTATATTTTTCTTCTAACTCATCAACTCTTTCATCTAATAACTTAGGAATCTCTAACTTTTTTAAGAATTCTTTTGTAATTTTTGTTTCTGGAATGTCTGTCTCTACGTACATACGAGCAGCACCAGGCATTGGTCTTAAAAATGAAGTTACTAAATTTGCTTCTGCTTTTCTTACTTCAAATTTTGGAGTATCACCTTTTTTTATTAATTCTAATCTTCTATTTGCTTCGTATTCTATTATCTTTGGAATACTTCTTAAATCTTGAAAGCCTTTAATTTCTACCCTTGGAGTATTTTTTATACTTAAGTTTACATCTTGTCTTATAGAACCTAAACCTCTTTTAACTCCTTTTACAGATCTTAAAATCATTCCTATCTTTTCTGCAGCTTCTTTTGCTCCTATTGGGGATTTAATTTCTGGGCTAGTTGCGATTTCTATTAAAGGAATTCCTAATCTTGAAATATTATAAATTCTATATTCATCTGTATTCTCCACTTTCTTAGCTGATTCTTCTTCTAAACATATGGATGGTATATTTATTCTCCCTTCAGAAGTTTCTATAAAACCATTTATTGCGATTAATGATGTTCTTTGAAAACCTGAAACATTACTTCCATCTATTACTATTTTTCTCATAAATTGTATTGAATCCACTATTTTTGCGTTTAATAATAAAGAAACTTGCATTGCTATTTCTAAGGCTTTTTTATTTACTTCTTTTGGCGGTTCTTCATCTATTTCAACTAAACAATTTGCATCTTTGTAACCTTGATAGACAAAATACTTTTTCTTTTTTGATTCATATAATGCTGCTTGATCTACTTCACCTAATTCTGAAGCAGAAGCTATGAGTCTGCGTTTAATTGTGAAATCTGGAATTGTGTCTTTTATTAAACAAGGACATCTACAGAATAATTTTCCAGTATCTAATTGCTGATGGCACTCTAAACCTATTTTAAGATCTAAGTCTTTATAATCCATAAATTATAGAACTTTAATGGCTTTATAAAAGTTGTTGAGCAAAGTATTTTAAGACATTTCTATTGATTATTTTATGTTTGTGCTATCGTCATATTATCTTGATAATCTAAAGGTAATGAAATAAGTGGGAATATGCCTTTATTATTGTTATATAAATTAATTTCTATTATCAACATCTTATTTACCTTATTTATATTTACTTTTGTATCTGTAATATTGTTTAAAATGGATCTTACATCTGCTATATTTCCATTTAGTATTTTGGTTATTAGGTTTGAGGCATTCATTAATTGCAAACCAACTATATTTTTTTTGGAATCATAATCAATGACTATATCTCCTGCTAAAACGCTATCTTGTGATCTAGACTTTGGATTAAATAGAAACAAGTCATCGTTCTCTTTGTCATAACTAAATTTAAATTTCTGCATTTTTCTTAGCTAT
>CAYJSR010000080.1:2475-3733 GCA_964373095.1 Candidatus Woesearchaeota archaeon | reverse complement strand
TGTTTCTGAAATTTTGAAAATGTTTAAATACTACTTTAGGACATAATATTCTTATGAAAAAGAGTGCTTTGTTTTTAATATTAATTTTATTATTTAGTTTAATAGTTGTTACCAATGTTAATGCTAGAGGTACTCATGGAGCGTGGAGTGACTGGAGTTCTAGGGCAAATTGCAACGAGGCGCCTTGTGATAATGGTTATTTATGTGTAGATCAAAGTGAAAGTAGAGTAATAGAAGAACATTGGTATGGAGATGTTCGTGGAATACAATCTAGACATAGATGTATTTTTTCAAATAGCTGTACTAATAATGATGATTGTGCTTCTGGATATTATTGTCGTGCTAGTTCTTGTATTACTCGTACTTGCACTCAAGATTCGGAGTGTGTTTCTGGGGAAACATGTGTTGGTGGTGTTTGTAGTGACTCATACAATCAAATAAGTATTAATAATTTTTATTCTAATTTAAGTGGGTTTTCCCGCTATTCTACTACTAGTGCTTCGCCAAGTGGTTATGAACCTTGTATTCCTGCGAATGTAACTTCTTATTTTAGTTATTATAAAAATCAAACCATTATGGGTGCGACTGTTCTTGTTAATGTAAAAACTGGTTCAGGCCAATCATTAACTGTTTTACCAAATACTAATGTAAATTTTACAATTCCTTTTGTTGCTAAAGAAGCAAAATGTTATTTTAAATTCTATAAAGATATAATATCTATTTATAATATTGATACCAATAGAGTTGAAAATTCAAGATCTTCTGCTATTCGTTTAATAAATACTTTGTATAATGATGATGTTATTCTCTTAGAGTCTTCTGATTCAAATGTGCAAGCTAGAGCTTATGGTGGTTATTATAGGTTTTTATATACTAAAGGGTGGGTTACTCCTTCTTTATTGTCTCCTAATGTTAATGCAGGTAATGATTCTATTGGGAGATACTTTTTTTATGGTCTTGTAACAAACACAAGTTCACCACATCCAATGGAACCAGTTCGTCCATTTTTTTCTTCAAGACCTGGTTTTTTACAAACTCTTAGTTTTAATCTTAATAGTCAACCAGAATATTTATTTTATGACGAACTTCCAAGAAATAATCTTCAAGTAAATTGGAGTGATCCTTTAACTAGTAACACTTTATTATATGTTCAGAACCCTCCTTCAATTGATGCTGGATGTATTGGTAATGCTTGTCAAGTTAATGTTCAGAACCCTCCTTCAATTGATGCTGGATGTATTGGTAATGCTTGTCAAGT
>CAYJSR010000080.1:0-2375 GCA_964373095.1 Candidatus Woesearchaeota archaeon | reverse complement strand
ATGTTCAGAACCCTCCTTCAATTGATGCTGGATGTATTGGTAATGCTTGTCAAGTTAATGTTCAGAACCCTTCTTCATTTTCACGTTGTGAAATAAATGAGAACATCAAACCATTCTTTGAATATAATGGACACATAACTCATGATTCTTTAATTACAGTAAATGAAGGAACAAATGTAAGTTTATTTATTCCTTTAATTGCGAATACAACTAATTGCTTATTAAAAGGTGGTGGAGGAAATTCTCTTTTTATCAATGTTTATGATGGACTTAATGTAGCTAAAAAAAGAATAAAACAATTAGAACAAACTCCAATTACTCTTAATAGTTTGGGCAGAAGGGGTTCTAAATATATTTTCTTATATAATAAAACTTGGAATACTACTGATAGGGATGTATTTACTCAAAATGGCGTTAGAACAAAAGTCAATGCTACTGGAGTTGATAATAAAGCTGAATATTATTTCTTTGGGAGACTTTATTCTGGAAATCCTAATAGGCCCCTTGGTAATTCTTTTTCTTCATATGATCCTAATAAACCTCAAATTTCTTTGTTGAATGTAATTCCTATTTCTGAGAGTGCAACTTCTTCTAGCGTCTCTAATAATATTGGTGGAGCTGCAACTGGTCCTAGAATTTGTCCAGGAGTTAATATAGTTCAATGTCTCTCTGATCATATTTCTACAAATGGATTTGATAATATTGGCCTACCTATACTTGGAGGATCTGGAGCGATTCCTATTCCTGATTTTAATACACGGGATATTAGTTGTGTTAATAATCTTGATTGCAATAATGGTGAAGTTTGTAATATAACTACTGGTCGTTGTGTAGACGATGGTGCTGTTCTTCCTCCTGATGGTGGTGGATCTGGAAGTGGAGGTTCGGGTTCTGGTAGGAGTGGTAGTGGGAGATCTGGAAGATCTGGTGGTGGAAGTGGTGGATTTAATGCATTTTGTAGTACTAACTCAGATTGTATTGCTGGTTTGGTTTGTAATAATAATATTTGTGTTACTCCTTTAAGTTGTAGTGATATTTCTAGAGGATATATTTGTAGTAGTGGGATTTGTTTGTCTGGGAGTACTAGTACAATAACAAGAGAATCAAATTGCTGTGTTGGGGGCTGTAGTAGTGAAACAATAATCAATCAAGGTGTAAATAGAAACGGTATTAGATTTGATAGAAAATGTATTGATGAAGGAATTTCACAAGTTTCTGTAATTGATTTAGATCGTAGCTCTTCAGATAATTTATTAGATAAGTCAAAATTAGAGCTTATAGGAATAAATCAAACTACTAATCCATATACAGAACAAGATTATGGTTGTGGTGGAGTACAAATTGCACCTTCTCAAGATGGACAACCAGTACCTGGATATGGATTATTGTCAATTTTACTTACTGCTGGATTATTATTCTTTTTTTATTCTAGAAGGAAATAGAAAGCTTTGATTAATTCCAACTTACACAAATATTTATAAACCAGAGACATATTAGAATTACTAATGTCTAAAACATTTAATGTCATAATTGAGAAGGGAGAAGATGGTTATTTAGTTTCCGATGTAGTTGAGCTTTCTGGATGTCATACTCAGGCCAAGACTATTGATGAATTACTAAAACGAACTAAAGAAGCAATTAATTTATACCTTAAATCTAAAAAACCTTTGGGGTCAGAAATTAAATTTTTAGGTTTACAACAAATAGATATAGAGGTTTAGATGACTAAATTGCCTCTTTTGAATGCAAGAGAGATTTCTAAAATTCTTAATAAATTGGGTTTTGATTTAAAGAGACAAGAAGGTAGTCATATGTTCTTTGAACATTCAGATTGAAGAACTATAGTAATACCCAATCATGCAGGTGAAGATATAGATAGAGGATTATTAAATAAAATTGTTAAGCACGATTTACAAATTTCTAGAGAAGAATTTATGAAACTTCTTTAAAAATAATTACTGCTGGATTATTATTCTTTTTTTATTCTAGAAGGAAATAGAAAGCTTTTAAAAGGTTGATTTTGTCTTATTTTTATGGAAATGCAGATAATAAGTGAAAATAAAGATTTAATTGAACTTAAGATTGTTGGAGAAGGGCATACTTTATGCAATGTAATAAGAGATGAATTAGTTAATTCAGAAGATACTTCTTTTGCTAGTTATAATATAAAACACCCTTTAGTAAGTTCGCCAATTTTAGCTTTAAAAGTTAAAAAAGGAAAACCTAGAAAAGTTTTATTAGACGCAGTTGCTTCTTTGAAAGAAAAAACCAAAGAATTAAGATCTCAATTAACTAAACTTTAAATCTTTTTAAGAAACTGAATCTATCAAGTTATCACTAGATAGTAATATTTATATAACTTGAGATACTTTAAA
>CAYJSR010000079.1:0-3807 GCA_964373095.1 Candidatus Woesearchaeota archaeon | reverse complement strand
ATTGAATTAAGTACAATGATGGAGACTGAGATAAATCTTCCATTTGTTTCTGGAACTAATAATTTGCAATTAAAATTAACTAGAGCCAAATTAGAAGAGTTAGTTGAGCCAATAGTTGACAGATGCAGGAGACCACTTTTAAATTCTTTGAAAGATGCAAAATTAAAACCTGAAGAGGTAGATAGAATAATTTTAGTTGGTGGGCCTACAAGAATGCCAATTGTGAAGAATTTTGTTGAAAATACTTTAGGAAAGAAAGCTGAGAGAGGAATTGATCCTATGGAATGTGTTGCAATGGGTGCAGCAGTTCAGGGCGGGGTTTTAGCTGGAGAGGTTAAAGATATATTGCTTTTAGATGTAACTCCATTGACTTTGGGAATTGAAACTTTAGGCGGGGTTAGAACACCAATAATCCAAAGAAATACAACTGTACCTACAAAGAGAAGTCAAGTATTTAGTACAGCAGATGACAATCAGACAGCTGTAACAATACATGTTTTACAAGGTGAAAGAGAAATGGCTAGTGACAATAAAAGTTTGGGAAGGTTTGATTTAATTGGAATACCTCCTTCTCCAAGAGGAGTCCCACAGATTGAGGTAACTTTTGATATTGATGCAAATGGAATACTTCATGTTAGTGCAAAAGATATTGCAACTGGAAAAGAACAGAGCATAAAAGTAACTGGAGCACAGAAGCTAGACAAAAATGATATTGAAAGAATGAAGAAAGAAGCAGAAGAATTTGCTGAAGCAGACAAAAAGAAAAAGGAAGGAGCAGAAACTAAGAATCAAGCAGAAGCTTTAGTTTATACTATAGAAAAAACAATGAAAGACTTGGGAAGTAAATTAACTAAAGAACAGGTTGCTGACATAGAAAGAGAAAAAAATGAATTAAAAGACATGATAAAAAATAATGAAACTGAGAGACTAAAAAATAAAATCGATGAAATAAATAAGAAGATACATGAAATATCTACTAAGATGTATCAAGAAGCTATGAATCAAGAAAAGAAAGCTGATGAAGGTGAAGTTGAGAAGAAGGAAAAGAAAAAAGATAATGTTGTAGATGCTGAAGTTATTGATGATGAAGATAAATAGAGCTGATAAATAATGCCAGCCAAACTTGAAAAGAAATTATTGAAACAGGCAAAGAAAAAACACCTTAAAGGAAAAAGATTGGCTGCTTATGTTTATGGTGCTTTAAGAAAGACTGGATGGAAACCAAGCAGACAGAGAAAAAAGTAGATTAATATGACAGAACAAGATTATTATAAGATTTTGGGTGTAAGTAAAACTGCTTCTAAAGACGAAATTAAAAAAGTTTACAGAGAATTAGCAAAGAAATACCATCCAGATATAAGCAAAGAAAAAGATGCTGCTGAAAAATTCAAGAAAGTTTCTGAAGCTTACGCTGTTTTAAGCGATGATACAAAAAGATCACAATATGATCAGTTTGGTTCTTCGGGATTCCAACAAAGATATTCGCAAGAAGATATATTCAGAGGATTTAATGTCAATGATATTTTTGGTGATGTGTTTGGAGATGATGTTTTCAATATGTTTTTTGGTGGCGGAGGCAATAGAAGACAAAAAAAAGGAAGAGATTTGGCTTATGAATTAAATATTAATTTTGAAGATGCAGTTTTTGGATGTACAAAAGAAATTGAGATTGAAACTTTAGATTCTTGTGATAAGTGTGATGGATCCGGAAGTAAAGACGGAAAGTTTGATGTTTGTAAAGAATGTAAAGGAACAGGCCAGATAAGAATTAGTAGAAGAACACCTTTTGGAGTTTTTGCACAAGTTGGAATGTGTGGTGAATGCAATGGAGAAGGAAAAACTATAGGACAAAAATGCAAAGAATGTAATGGAACTGGCAGATTAACAAAAACTAAAACTGTAAAAGTTAAAATCCCTGCTGGTGTTGATAATGGAAACAAATTAAGAGTTTCAAGGGCGGGCGAAGCTGGAATAAGAGGAAGTACTTCTGGGGATTTATATGTTATTTTGAAAGTTAAAGAAAGTGAAATATTTGAACGAGATGAAAATGATTTATTTTTACATGTTCCAATTTCTTTTAGTCAGGCTGCTTTGGGTGATGAAATAAAAGTTCCCACTTTAGAAAAAGAAGTCAATATTAAAATAAATCCTGGAACTCAGAGCGGAAATAAATATAGATTAAGTGGAAAAGGAGTCCCTCATTTAGATGGCTATGGAAAAGGAGATTTATATGTAATAATTGATGTTATTACTCCTAAGAATTTAAGCAAAGAACAAAAGAAATTACTTGAAGAATTAAAGAAAACTGAAGACAAGAAGAGTTTATTGGAAAAAATAAAAGAATTTGCAAAGGGTTGAAGTAAATCTTTATAAGCAACAGCATAAATATAATATTATGGTTGCTTGTGTTACTGAAGGATGCAATTCTATTCTAGATAAAATTATTCAAACAATTTTACCCTTAAATCTTGTAAATTTTCTTAATACAATAATTATAGGACATAGATATCTGTGGATAAATTTATGGTCCTTAGTGCATTTAGTTGCTGGTATTTTATTTTTTCTTATTTGGTATAAATATTCAAAAAATTTATGGAAAGGCTTTATTTGGTGGTTAGCAATTAATATTGCTTTTGAATTTACTGAATTTATTCTTGGATTAAAGGGAATTTATACTGAATTATTTCTTGAGGAATTAAGTGATATATTTTGGGATTTTATTTTTGATGTTATTGGCTATTGCTTAATGTGGGTATATATTAAATATAGAAAATCATAATAGTGAACTGTAAAGTAAACGTCTGGAATTTTGAACATCAGACTAAACTTTGAGTTTGGCCCTCGCACGCAGATACCCGACCTTTAAGGTGACTAGCTAAGTATCTGCTTCTATTTATACCCGTTGAACAAACGCATAGAATTTTCTTTTTCATTTTACAAATTTATTTAAAACTTTTATATAATCTTTATTTAAACCACCCAATCTAAAAATAACTACCTCTTTTACATTTAATTCTTTACATATTTTTAAATCTCTTTCTAGTTGTTCTGGTGTTAGTATTCTTTCATCACTATTGGCTCCTATTGCTATTGTTCCTAAACCAATTAATATTTTATCCTTGTATTTGTCTTTAAGTTCTTTTATTATTTTTCTTATTTCATTTTCTGTAAGCCAAGAATGAACTGAAGTATATAACATTTTTATTTTTACATTATTATATTTATTTGGATTAAATGTTAGACAATTGTTTTCTAAAAAATTACTTTCTTTTAGATATTCTGCTGTATAAATCTGTCCTTGATATTTATTAAAAAATGCTTTAATTAATTTCTTGTTCTTAAAATGTTTAAAGAATTGTGAAAATAATAATGAACGTTTTCTTGGAAGTTCTGCATCCCATAATATTGGTATTTTCTCATTTAGTAAATAATGAAACAATCTCAATAATGCCCTTCTTTTAGACCAGGGACTTAACCAATAACCCTCATTGACATTTAGTATTGGCCACCATATTACTTCTTTAATATTTTTATATTTATTTTGTAACTCTTTCTTATATTGTTTATATCCTTCTATACTGTATTCTGCTAAATATAATTTAGTTGGGAATTTTATTAGATCTAACTTGCTTAAATTGGAACTATTTGGAAATTCTTCAAAGAAGCTTATTTGCATAGTATTGCGGTTTTTTGTTTATATATAAATATTACATAAACTTTATAAAGTGGTTAATTATTAATTTCTTATGGCTTTAGGTTTAGCTTTGTGGATATTAATAGTTGTTGCAGCTGTTGTTGTTTTATGGC
>CAYJSR010000078.1:0-3817 GCA_964373095.1 Candidatus Woesearchaeota archaeon | reverse complement strand
TAATCTCTTTCTGGATTTTTACTTGCTATTTTTTTAAACTCTTTTTTTTGTTCATTATCTGAAAGCATAATCTAGATAGAAAATAATACCTTATTAATCTTTTCAATTAAGAATAAAGCTAAAGTTTAAATACCAAATAAAAAAATTAAAACATATGTTTGAAGTCTGGTTTTACAGTTTAATAAGTGTTTTAATTGTAAGTTTAGTATCATTAATTGGAATTTTTGCTCTAAGGTTAGAAAGTAGAAAATTTAAGGATAAGTTATTGTATTTGGTAAGCTTCGCAGCTGGAGCATTATTTGGAGATGCATTAATACATTTATTACCAGAAGCTGTAGAAGAATATGGATTTAGTTTACAAATATCAATATATTTAATTTTAGGTATAATTACTTTCTTTATTGTAGAAAAGTTTATTCATTGGAGACATTGTCACATACCATACAGTAAGAATCACACACACCCATTTGCCATTATGAATCTAATTGGTGATGGAATACACAACTTTATAGATGGATTAATAATTGCATCTTCATACATTTTATCCATACCACTAGGAATAGCTACAACATTAGCAGTGATTCTACATGAAATACCGCAAGAAATAGGAGATTTTAGTATTCTAATTCATGGAGGCTTTAAAAGAGGAAAGGCTTTATTTTTAAATTTTTTAACAGCAACATTATCATTCTTAGGAGTTATAGTTGCTATATTACTAAGTAACTTATTAACAGATATAAACAAATTTTTAATTCCTTTTGCTGCTGGAGGTTTTATTTACATTGCTGGATCTGATTTAATTCCTGAATTACACAAAGAAGTTGAAACAAAAAAGTCAATTATTCAATTATTAGCTTTTATCTTAGGAATAGTTATAATGATCAGTTTATTGTTATTAGAATAAATAAAAGTAGCATCTACAGAAAATAAAAGCTTAAATATAAATTATAAAGATAAAGAAAAGTGGCTAGAAGAGTTTTAGAGATAGGTTCCGGAACAGGTATAGCAAATGGAATGGAACATCCAATTCATAAAAGAGTTCTAGAAAACGAAGCAACTTTATTGTTTCAGAAACTAGAAGGAATTGATTCTGGAATATATCTAACATTTCCATATGGTGACGTAGACCAAGTACCTCACGCTCATTTTTTAGAACACATGATGTTTAGGGCAAATAGAAGGTTTTCTTCAGATGTAATGGATAGAAAGATAGAAGGAGATGGAAAGGGAGCTTGGAATGCACAGACCTATAGTGATTCTATGTCAATAGAAGCAAGAGTATCATCAAATGAATTACAAGCAGTATTAGAAATATTATACAACTGTATGGCTAAGTCTAGGTTTAGACAAGAAGAATTAGAAACAGAAAGACAAGTAGTAGTCGGAGAATTAAATGCAAGAAAATCAGAACCAGCATATTACTTAAACTGTGCAGAAGATGAAGTGGTCTTTGCGAATCATCCATTAAATCTACCTCGTGAAACAAAAGAAACAATACTTGCTATAACAAGAGATGAATTATTTGAATCAAGAAGGAAATACATTGGTAGCAGAGATTTAGTAATAGGAATAACAGGACCGCATAGAATACAAAATGTAATAAGAGATGTAGAAAAAACATTAGGCAATTTGCCCAATAAAGGAAACGAGAGACATAAGTTCAAACCATCAAAAATAAAACGTTTTGAAAATGTTTATAGAAGAAGAGGAATAAGTGATAGTGCAGTATCAATAGCATTCCCAATATGTGGTATAGAAAATGACGATAGACTTGCATTATATCTTCTTAATCATGTTTTAGCTGGAACTGATGGAGAATATTTCAGTACCAGTAGATTAGGTAGGTTTGTAAGAAAAAAAAGCGGATTATCCTACTCATTAGAAGGAGAAATAGATGTCTACGAAGGAGTAGGTAAGATGAGATTAAGAGTAAGTGGTATGATGAGTCCATCATTAACATCTGAAGCAAGAGATATAATGTTAGAAGAACTATCAAAATTAACAGACAGAGATTTGCGAGAACAAGAGTTTACACATGTAGTAGGTTCATTTCTTGCACATAAATATAGAGAAAGAAGAGAACCTTTAGATAGAGCTGAAGATTTAGCAACATCTGAATTCTATGGAAAACCATTAAAACATGCTGATTTTGAAGCAAGTATAGGTGCATTAACACCGGCAGATTTGAAAAGAGTAGCTAAAAAATACTTTAATGGAAATTACTTTATAGGGACATTAAAACCAGCATAAAAACACTTATAAACTTTTCAGTATAAATAAATACATAGGTAAGGAACTTAACCAACGCACCTTTATCATTGAATTAAGCCTTTAAAAGCAATTCTTTGAAGGTTGTGAGGAAAGTCCGCCCACTACGCATGTCATAATGACCTGCGTCTCAATATTGGGGTTTACTTGAAAAAGTTTCAGTAATGGAAGGAAACCTTATAGAAATGACACGGCCAATAACATTGGGATGATGCAGTGAGGGTTTTGGCAACAAAACTTAGACCAAAAGACATTGTCTTTGGCACCAAACTATGTTTGTGTGTAACCTGTTGACGTCGTTATTGGAAACGATGAAACAAAGGACCTAAACAGTGCAAGCTGTTACAGCGCTTAGTAGAATGTTAAGATAAAGCATCGCGAAAACGTAGGCATGAAACAAAAATTTGTGTCCTAAACTCTTCGTTTGGCTTTTCACAAAAGGCGGCTTATTCCTTACCTATATTTTTCAATTTCCAAAAGTCAATTTAAATAGCCCATATCAACCTATAAACAAACAAAGAAATATATTTAAACAAGTATAAGTCCTAAAAATCATGCAAGTAAAAAATTTAGAGGTTAATGAAATAATTCTTACAAAAATTGATTCCAGATCAAGAAAATTATTTTTACAAGTTAATTTTACAAATGATTCTTCTTTACCAATGGAAATAACATTAGAAGAAGATTTTGAAGCTTCAATAGACAAATTAATAAAACAAATTAAATCAATAAAAAAACCATCAAATAATAATTCTGAAGATGATTTTTTAAGTAATATTTCAATAGTAAATTTAAAAAATGAAGAAGATATAAAAGAAAGAGCACCTAAAAGATTATATATGTTAGATAGAAAATTAGATACATTCAAACAAATAAGAAATTATAAAGAATATATGAATATGTATTCACAATTTAGCACACATCAAGAAACAATATATCAAAAAAGTAATAATCAATAAACTTTCTAAATTACACCCTTATACAATAAAATTTCAAAGACAATAACAATCGCAATAGTAATTAAAACATAAACAGGGTCAATTTCAATTTTACTTTTATAATCATCAAAATATCTTACCAATCCTCCACCAGATGAAGGCATTTGTATTTTCTCTTGTGCCATAACTTAGAGAGATTTTAGTAGTATATAAAATTAATCATAAATTGAGCTGTTAAGTAAACATCACCCAAGAACAAGATATCAATGTAATTTTATTTATATTATTCAATATATATTTTAAATCACAATCTTTAAAAAAGTGTAGGATAATATATTTTTTATAACAAAATTTAATTTAAAGGATAAAAAACTTATAAAATCTTAAACTCTTCTTCCTCTTTTTCCATAACTTTTTCTACAAGTATCAGTAGGAAATGTGGTAACATCTTCTATAACCCCAATCCTAAATCCTTGTCTTGACAATGCCCTAATAGCTGCATTTGCACCAGGACCAGTACTCGAAGGACCATTTTGTCCACCAGGAGCTCTAACCTTAATATGTAAAGCATTAATTCCTTTTTCTCTTGCTTGTTCAGCAGCAATCTTAGC
>CAYJSR010000077.1:769-3869 GCA_964373095.1 Candidatus Woesearchaeota archaeon | reverse complement strand
ATCAAGATCTTCTACATGAACATGATCATAATTTCTAGATTTACCATCAATATCTCTATGTAGTTCTGGCTGATAATCAATAGCAACATCACTTAAACTACCATCAGGATTTAAAAGAACAACAACTTCCACTCCATACTTGCCATTAATTTGACCAACCTGAACTAAAGCATGACTTTTTCCATAAATAGGGCCAGGTTCAGTAGATTCATTAGCACTATGGTCTAAATTAGAACAAGACTTATAAGCCATTAAACCACCAACTAAAGCCACTATACCTACCCCAATTCTTATATTTCTTCTAGTCCCATGATCCAAATGATCCCATCTTGCTTGTAAATTCATTTTAAACCCTTAAAAATATACTACTTAGCGATAGTAAAGATATATAAATCTTTCTAAACCTTAAAATCTATGCAAAACCTATAGATTCTTGGACTTTGCTGACCGCATTTAATAACATTAAAAATCTTACATTTAATCTTATTTTTTATATTTTCAACAATTTTAATAATATCTTCCTCGCTAGCAAAATAATACAAATGAATAACTCCCTTTTTATTCAAATATTTTAAAGCCAAATCTAAAAAGTCTAAACTTGTATGAGGCAAAGGCATTACAATTCTATCAAATTTCTTTTTTAATTTAGGTAAAACAATTCTAACATCACCACAATAAAACTTAATATTGCTAAATTTATTTAATTTTAAACTTTCTTCGGAATATTTGTAGCCTTCAGGATTTATTTCTATTCCATAAATATCTTTAGCTTTTGAATGTTTTGCAATAACAAAATTATAAATTCCAACACCAGAAAACATAACCAATACAAATTCACCTTCTGTCACCTGTTTAGCAACACGGAGTCTCTCATTACTCAATCTTGGAGAAAAATAAACCTTACGAATATCAAATTTAACATTAACACCATTTTCTTTATAAAAAATATTAAAATTCTTTATACCAGCTAAAAGTTCATAATCTTGGATCCTATATTCTCCTTTATGCTCTCCAATTTTACGAACTACTGTTTTAATAGTTTTATTTGATTTTAACAAAGCCTGAGCAATAATCTTCTTCTTTTTTAATAATTTATCAGATATTTCCAATATTGCAATATTTCCAATTAAATCATAAGATTTATACAATTCCTTAAATTCATAACTATTTAATTTATTTTTTAATAAATTTTCTAATGAATCTATAATTTCCTTCTTAATCAATGTTTTATTTACAATCTTAAATCCGTTAACTTTCTTATTCACAGGAAAATAAACATAATTTTTATCTCTAGAAACACTAAAATTATTATCAAAAACATTTAATTTTATAAGTTTATTTTTTACCCTTTCAGCTTGTTTAAGTTCGACTTTTACACATTTCATAAAAAGTAGAATATAGTAAGATTTATATAACCATTTTGGTAAGTTTTTATTATGCAAATGCAAAAGAGAGTGGGGTTTTTATTAGCTACAGCATTGTTTTTAATTACAATAATACCAAACGCATTTGCATTTCTAGAATATTTTGGTTATCGACTTTCTCAACAAGGAATTTCAAATCTTTATTTTCAATTTCAAGGAATAATTGATTTTGTTTTATTCACAGTTTTATTTGCATCAATAGCAAGAGTTGCATTCAAAAGAATGCATGATGGAGGAGAAGAATCAGACAATACAGTTAGGTTATCTGCAGCAATAGGTTTAATCTTAGCTGCTGCTGCAGTTCTATTAGAAGCAAGAATGGGTTGGTCATTACTAAATTTAGGTCCAATTGCATTGTTTATGATTGTTTTGATAATATTAATGTTAATTTATCTAACAATAAGTGGAGAGAATAAAAAATTAGGCATTGGTATGATCTTATTTATTCTTGCTCTAGGCGCTATAGTTACATCAATCATTTATCCTGGTTTAATTAATGGATTTTATGGTTTACCTTATTTCTTACAACAAATAATTACAATGGCAATAATAGTTGGATTAATTATAGGCGCAATAATGCTTCTTATGTGGATAGGAAAAGCAATTGGAGGTTCTGGTGCAGGTTCAAGTGCTGCAGGTGAAGGATTGGGAAAAGCAGTGGGTGGTTTAGGTAATGCACTAGGTGGAGCAGGAAATTTTATAGGTGGATTACTTAACAGAGGAACAGATATAATAAAACCAAGAGACAATGGTCCAGAAGCTCCAAAAATTAACGCAAGTATAATAGTTTTAAATAAAAAAAATAAATCTGCAAGCGAATATATTGTAGGAGAAGAAATAAAGTTAACAGTAAACATAACCCGTAGCTGGTTTAGAAGCAGGGGAGCAGCAGGAAATTTCCATTGCACCTGGCATGTAAATAATATAGAATTGAACACTTCAAATGTTATAGGAGGAATTGCAAATGAAATTCAAGTTAGTTATCAATTGCCACCAATAAATCAGCAAAGACAGAAAATACCAATTAGGGTAATGGTAAGAGATATTGATCATCCAACATCTTCAAAAGAAGCAGATACATCTATTTGGGTTATATCTGGAATGCCTTGTTTAACAATTATTCATCCAGTAGATACTAATTCAACTAGAAATTTCACAACAACAATTGGAAGCCCTGTAGATTTTGAAGCAAGAACATCTGGAGCAACACCAAGAAATGTAGCACAAATTGGTTGGTTTTATTTACAAGGAGCTTTAACACAAACAGATCTAAATAATTTAAAAACAAGTGCAGGATTTAGAAATATATTAAATTCACGTCACGCAACTGCATTACAAAACAATAGTCGCGGCGCATTTACTATAAATAGATTAGGAATTGATCCCCCAACAAATAATATGACTACTGGAATTTACAGTATAATTGCAGTTCTTCAAGATAATTCTGGAAATGAATATGTTATTCCATCCACAAACCAGATAATAACTGATTACTTTAATTTAGAAATTTTACCTGGCAGAGCAACACCTCCAAGTGGAATTTCTGTAGCAATAATACAACCAAGTACTAATCAAATAACAATGGCTACTCCTTTAGTTGTTAACAATAATCAAACAATTTCAGTAAAGGCAATATTAACAGATCCAACAGGAAGTATAAATGAAATAAGATGGGC
>CAYJSR010000077.1:0-759 GCA_964373095.1 Candidatus Woesearchaeota archaeon | reverse complement strand
CAATAAAAGGAACAAAAGGCGGAGTTAATACTAGTTTATTACCAAGATTAAACTATTTAGCAAGTGGAAATCCAACAACAATTATAATTCCAGATGCAACAACCTTACCTATAGGAGATTATTTCCTAGTAGCAGTTGCAATTAATTCAACTGGAAGAATTATGCAGTATGAAGCATTTGATTTTATAGCTTTAGAAATTCAAGCAGGAAGTTCAGGAACAACACCTGTTTTCGAAATGGTAGTTTTAGATAGATCTAAAAGCCCAGTATTAAACACACAAACAAATACAACGTATAATGCAAATGTTGGAGATTCGTTCTTCCTTAATCCAAGAATAATCAGCGCCAATCCTTCAAATTATAATATCAAATTTACAAATAATACACCAGGAGATAGATTCAAAGCAATTAGAGGAATAGGATTGTTAGAACTAATGAATGGGGGATCAAAAACAGTGACATGTACATTCACAGAGATAAGAACCTCGACAATTGCAGCAACAATTACAATCACATTTAACGTTAGTGCAAGATTACCAGTAGATAAAATTGAAATTGATTTCCCTACGAAAAGGGCAGCAACAATAACAAACCCAATAATTGTTAATAATGGGGATAATCTAAATATCGGTGCAGAAATTACAGATATGACAGGAGATATAAAACAAATTTGGTGGACTGTAAAAGAAGTTAGTGGTGGGATAAATGCAACAATGTTACCAAGATTAAACTTTGGAATTGGTATTGCAAGTACAATCA
>CAYJSR010000076.1:0-4028 GCA_964373095.1 Candidatus Woesearchaeota archaeon | reverse complement strand
CTCCAAGGCGTGGTTCTTCCAACTTCAGTATAATTATAAACTCGACCAGAACGTATCCGATAGTACCCACGAGTGTCGGCTTTGCCGTTATCTCCATCAATAAGATCAGCTAATTCTGCTTTATATGTACTGGTAAAAAGTTTCGCAGATTTTACAGCTAAATCAGAATGCCTCCCTCTTGCATCTCCATCTTTAGGGAGCACATCATGAACAAGAGCATATTGAGCTGCACGCAATAAAACCTCTTTTAATCCTGATCTTGAAACCTTACTAACACCAAGAACTGGCGAACGAGGATTTACATATAAAATTCTACTTGCAAAGTCAATACTAGCAATAACACCGCCTTTTCTTTCACTAAAAACAATTTCGTAAGGCTGCGCTGAATCAACAAACTGACCAATAGTCCTACCAACATTAGCAATTACTCCATCTAACTTAGTGCCTGCTTTTTTAGCACCCCTAATCTGAACTTCCATTTCCATATCTTGTCTAACTTGCTTCAAGACATCAAAAATAATTTCAGTTAATCTCTTAAATTTTGGATGATCTCTTAAAAAAGAAGACCTATCAAGACCAATTAATCCCTTTAAGCCATCAGCATGAACAACACCAAATATTCTCCTAGCTAAACCAACACTATATTTCTCTCCAAAAATATCTAAATTAGATTCACCAACAGCCCTACCATGAACTTTAATAAATATGCCTGCATCATCACCAATTGGTCTTGGACTATATAAAATTGAACCAAAAACATAACCAATGTTACGGTCCTGCAAATCAATTAAATATTCAACTGAGCCTTCAAAATTCTTTGAAACAACAGGACGACTATTCACACTAACAGTAAAATTTTTAGACGTTGGTAATTCAACTGCCAATCTTCTTCTTAAATGATCTAAAGTAAAAGCCCTGCCATCTTTTGCAAAAGCTAAATCATACATTGTTATATTTGTTCCGTGTCTACTACGATCAACGGGTTTAACTGTGACCCTTATTGGTTTATCATCAGTATCATTACCAGCGAATTTTTCTTCAACGCTGCTAGAAGTCCCATCTCTATAAGTTTCTAATTTATAATGCCCGGCTAAAGATCTCAAAGCTAAAGTCGCAATACCAAATTCCCCAATTCTATCCCTGCCTTTAGGAGATTTAGGCTGTTGTCTCTTTGTGCTGTCACCAACCCTATAAAAAGATTCCAGGCCGGCTTTAGTCATTCCTTCTCCATCATCAGAAATAATCATTAAATTATTTTCAGGTTCATAAACAATATCAACATGTGTAGCATCTGCATCATAAGAATTAGATGCCAATTCAATAACGCAAGTTATAACATCTTGAAAAAGCAATCTACCCATAGTACTAGACAAATCTTCACCATGAGTTCTAGAAACCACAAAAGAAGCAAGCTTAGATTCTAAACTTTCAGATCGCCCCCCAACAGGAGTCTGAGAGGGCCTAGCTCGCGCATCAGCTGTCACTACAGTATTTTTAACCATACCTAAAACCCTCAAACTAGTCCTATAAAAACATTTTTATTATGTGATATATACTACAAAAAGACAATGGAACACTATTTTACAAGATCCCCAAAATCAGAATTAAAAATAAATAAAATAAAAACGATATTAAGAAACAGAGAAATAGAGTTCTACACTGCCTCTGGCTTATTCTCTATAAAAGACGTAGACAAAGGATCTGAATTATTAATTAACAAATGTATAATAAAAGACAATTGGAAATTATTAGATCTTGGTTGTGGCTATGGAATAATAGGTTTATCTTTATTATTAACAAACTCAACTTTAAAATTAACATTTTCAGACATAAACGAAAGAGCAATAAAATTAACAAACATGAATTTAAAATTACATAATTTAAAAGCAGAAGCAATACAAAGTAATGGTTTTCAAAAAATAAAAGAAAAGTTTAACTCTATTTTATTAAATCCCCCACAAACAGCAGGCAAGCAATTGTGTTTTAAATTAATTGAAGATTCAAAACAACACTTAAATAAAAATGGTTTATTACAAATAGTAGCAAGACACAATAAGGGTGGAAAAGAACTATCTAAAAAAATGAAAGAAGTATTCAATAATGTTAAAGACATAGCAAAAGCCTCAGGATACAGAATTTATATCAGCCAAAACACTTAAAAATATTCCCAATAAACAATAAACATGGTACCATATACAGACATACTAATAAGAATATTAAGCGCTTTTTTAATATTAATACTGGGCACTATAGCCACCCAAATATTCAGTAACATCTTAAGAAAGTTTATTAGAGGCACAGAAATAACAAAAACACTAGAAGAACAATTAAAACTAAAACTACCACTAGAAAACTATCTAAGCTCGTTCCTAAAATATTTAATTTATTTTGTAACAATAATAATAGTACTAAATCAGCTTGGAATACCAACAAAAACACTACAAATAATATTAATAGTACTAATAATATTAATAGCAATATTCATAATTTTAGCATTCAAAGATTGGTTACCAAACTTAATATCTGGATTTTATGTATTAAGAACACAAAAAGTAGAAAAAGGAGATATAATAAAGATTAAAGGCATAAAGGGAAAGGTTATTCAGGTTAATTTGTTAGAAACAAAAATCGAAACAAATAATAATGAGGTAATATTTATACCAAATTCCAATCTAACGAAATTTGAGCTAGTAAAGGAGAAATAAATGGTAAAGGCATATGTATTAATTGCAATTGAAGGCGTGGACGCAAATAAAGTAGCTAATGAATTAACAACAATAGAAGAGATAGAGAATGTTAATCTAATTTATGGTGAATATGATATAATTGCAACTGTTAAAGCAAAAACACTTGTTGCTCTAAAAGAATTAGCTTTGGAAAAAATTGGAAGGGTAAAAGGGGTAATAAAAACAAGTACATTGATTGTAGCTGACGCTGATTAATTATTAACAAAGGAAAGAATGAACTTTGCCCTTTCTTCAACACTAGATTTTGGTAAAATAATAGTTTGGTAACCTTGTTCTTCATAAAATAATTTTATAATTGCAAAGATAATAACTGATTCATCAAAAGATTCTTTTCTCTCATTATCATTTTTATAAATCTCCTTCCAAGGCGGAGTCAAAAATACTATTTTTTCATATCTATAATTCTTAGCTGCTTCATAAAAAACATCAGGAACTTTAAAACCATCCTTAATAATATAAGCAATCAAATCTGGAATTCCTCTATCAAGAAAACAAATATTATCAGGTAGTTCTTCAAATTGTTTAATTCTTCTTCTAAGCAGTTCTTCACTATATTTCAATCTATTAATCCAAGGAAGTGCATTTCCATTACTAGAAATTTGCTCTTTAATAAACTCTCTAGAAAGTTCTTTTCCACTATCAAAACCTTTTTCTTTTAAGGCATTAACTAAAGTTGTTTTACCAGAACCTGGCCCACCAGTTATAATAAATATCTTTTTCATGCGTTACTACTCTTTTACTTTATCATCAATGGTTCTATAAATAAGTTTTCTCATAACACCGATCCTACCAGTATGAAGCCCCCAACTCTCATCATCATATTCAACAGTATCACTAAGACTAATAATTTTTATATTCCTAAAAGTATTGACCTTTCCATCTAATTGTGCTACACATTTCAAATAGCCACTAACTTTTGAGTGTTCCGCTACTCTTGAACCTATACGATATGTGGCTTCTGCATAAAAAGTTATTACTTTATCTCCCATAATTTACACCTTGTACAAATTCAAAATCTCCTCTTCCATAAAATGTAATTCTCCAAGCATTACAATACATTGTGGATAAATATTTATTTCTAATTTCATCAAGTCTTCAATTTTTCCATATTTAATTATTTCACCATCAGTTCCAAGTCCAGCGCAAACAACACATTTAGTATCTAAATGAAACCTTCCATCATTCCTCTCAGAACTTTTTTTCATTAAATAATTAATTGCATCTTTAAAATTCATATATTTACTCTCCTTAGGTTTTAAATCTAACAAGAACAAAGTATGA
>CAYJSR010000075.1:0-4090 GCA_964373095.1 Candidatus Woesearchaeota archaeon | reverse complement strand
CTTATCCTTAAACATCATATGCCTCCACAGTTAAAATGCCTATTCCATAACTATCCGTACTTGGAAAATATAATGAAACTGGAGTATCCCTAATTAACTTAGTCTTAGATCCCTGAGAAGGAATTTTTGAATAAATCTCCCAAAACCCACAATCATTTAACCTGCTAGAGCTGCATTTATTAGGATTTTTGCTAGGATATATCTGTCGTATAGTAATGTTTTTGTAACTAAATCTTGTAAAATAATAATCTCCATACCTCTCAATTTTATTCATATTCATAAATGCAATCAATTTTGCAGTATCAATACAGCTTTCCTTAACACCTAATTTACTACAAGAGAATTCAGGTAAATCACCTAAAGTAATAAAATCAACACTTAATTTATCATCTTGAAATTTAACAAAATCTCTTTGTATTGAAGCACTTTGAACCTCATAAAAAAATATCATTCCAAACACTATTAATACTATAAAAATAAATATAGTAATAATAGTTTCTTGAATCTGTAATTGTCCCCTCTTACTTCTATTAAAACTCTCAAATTCTCTACCTCTTGTCCATTGTCTCAAAGGTAGTACACCCATATACATCCAGCTCCCATTAAATTCTGATTATTTAAAATATTAATTAAATTAAAATTACCATTGGCATATTGATCTAAACTCATAGCAATTTCGTTATAATAACATCCAGGACTCCTATCAATTTGTCCAAGTAATCTAGCCCTATCTGCATATATTCCAGCAACATATTCTACCCTAGATAAAGACCTATTAACATTGCATCCAAAATTATCAACATCATTACTAAAAATAGCACCATATAATTGTCCTTTATTTTCTTGAGTAGTATAAAACCTAACCGCTCTGCTCCAAGTATTAGTTTGTGAATTAAAAAAACTAGCTGAATTACTCATTAAATCAGCTGAATTACTCCTTAAATCAACATAAACAAAATCTACATTAGTTAAATTTCCTTTAATTCTTTTAACATCTATTTCATTTGGTTGGTTGGATAAAAAATAAACAACCTTGCTATTAGATTTAATGCTTAATTGATTTGCTGCAACTTCTTCAGCTTTAAAAACACTAGAAACTCCCAAATTCTTAACAGATTCTTCTGTACTTTGATCAAATACAAAATAAAAATTAGTTTTTGGATCAGCCAAATATAAAAAATTAGTTATGTGAAATGGAAAATACCAAGGTAAGATCCATAAATCTAATGCATTGACCTTCATATCTTTATTCATAAAAACAACTTCATCATTAAGTCTATACCAAGCAGTGCTTCCTTTATTTATTAAAATAGTAGATTCATTATTTCTACAAAGACTTCCTAGTTCTACATTATAACCAAATCTTAACCCATTATTCTCATCACTATCAACAGCAGCACCGCCACTTCCAACTTGAATATTTGCACTAGCACCTAAAACTCTAGAACCTAAAAATCTCACAGTATCTACATCTTGTCTTTTCTCTTGTAATTCAATATACTTAAAAGTAAACATAACAAAAAACCCCAAAATTATAGCGCCAGAAACTATTACAAATATCCAGTTAAATTGTTCACCTTCTCCTTTTTTATTCATACTCAAATTAGAAAGAGACTATAATTTAAATGTTTGCAAATATATCTAAGCTTTCTTCACAATAATATTTTCCCCTTGATTTTCCATAATAAAGTTAGTAGTCAAATTAGCACAGACAGCTCCGTTAGTAGTTAATTTATCTATTTTCACAGGTTCAACACCACAATTATTGGAATTTTTATTTACAGAGAAAAATAAATTCCTATTTGCATTAACTCCAAGTTGAGTTACTAAATTCTTAACATCTGCAAACTTAATATCATTTGGATTATAATTATTAACATCAACAAAACAAATCCCATTCACACCATCAGGCAGAGTTAATTCACATCTTCCACCTGAATTCTTATATTTTGATAATGAACATTCAAAACTAGAACCAGCAGATAAAGAATTTAAGTTATTAACTTTATTTTGTATTTCAGTTTGAAAACTTAAACCTTCAACATCACAAGCAGTTTGAAATAATCTCCAAATCCAATAAAGACCAAAAACTAAAATAAGACCTATAACTACAATAGTAAAGATGTAAAAAAATGGTTGAGACATTAATTGCCCTTTTTTCATAAATAAGTTCTTAATTAATCTCTTAATATAGCTTTCGAAAGATTTTCAGAAAATTAAGAGAAAGACTTATAATAAAATAATTAGACCAAGATTAAAGCAGTAAAATTTAAGTTTCAAAATAAAAACAAAAATCTCTCTTTGATTGTATAGTTTATATTTTTGCATTAGAAAATAATATAAAATTTGTTACTGAAAATAAAGAGTTTGAAAGATTACCAGATGTAAAATTTATAAAAAAATTAATCCCTCAAATTCCTCTTCTAATTCGTTTATTGTATAATGAAAATTAATTTTCTTCGCAGATAATATTTCCATAAAAACAGTCAATGGTAGACTGGCTATTTGTGCAGCTTTAGCAATTGTTACATCATTATTTCTAAATTTACTAATAGCTATCTCCAATTTTCTTTCCTTTATACCTGCATTTTTCAAAGTATTATAAACAAAAATAGCAACGTTTTCATCTAATAAAAATCTCATTTTTAAGCAATGTTAACAGTAGGATAAACTTCTTCATGCTTTAACATTATTGTAGCATAATTCAAAGCTGCAAGAACATCTTCCTTAACTAAACTAGGATATTCTTTTAATATTTGCTGAACAGTTAAACCTGAAGAAAGTAATTCAAGTATAAATTCCACAGAAATCCTTGTACCTTTTATTATAGGTTTACCATTTAATATCTTAGAATCTAAGACAATTCTATTTTCCATAAATTATTAGAGTTATTAAAGTTTATATTCTTTTCGTCAAGTTTCAGAAAAATAGTTTTCTTAAATTCCAGCAACGTAAATAGTAGCAGTCTCCATTGTATTATTAAAATCATCTCTGCATCTTACATAATATAAATTTGAACCAGTTATTGTACTCACAAAAGTAGTTCCACTTCCAATAGAGTTCATCATATTTCCTTCTGTATCATAATCAAATTCTCCTTCAACACTGTCCTTGCAATTTGAAGGCTCATTTACATGTATAGTAAATTGTGGTGGTTGGAAAGATTCATCATTATAAATTTTTACAATCATTGGCGGTAAAATATCCCTTTGAACAGTAAAAGTAATATTACTGAATTATCATATCTAAAAAATCTTTTGGCTTTAATATTTTTATTTCTAATACACCATTTAAATTTAATAAATGTTTATCTTGACTTATAATATAATCAACTCCAGATTCCATCGCACACTCAATTATCTTATCATCATCTGGATCATCTTTTACCATTACGATTTTATTTATTGGATTAACTATCTTCGAATATTCCAATATTAATGCAATCTGTCTTTCTATAAATTTATCTTCTTCTTCAAAATCCCTTTTTAGTACTTTTTCTAATTCTTTCAATATTTCAATAGAAGTGTAAACCTCTATCTTTTTATCCAATGCAAGTTGAATTATCTTATGGGAATCTCCCATCCAGTATGTTGATGATATAAAGATGTTTGTATCTAAAACAACTTTAATTCTTTTTCCTTCCATTGTGTATTCTTTTTACAACATCTTCTTCAGATTTCAGACCTAATCTTCTAGCTTGTTTAATTCCTATCTGTGTTAATTTTTTAAATTCTTCTCTTGGGTCTAAGATGTTAACTTTTTTTAAAACTACAAAATCTTTTACCATACTTATAACTATTTGAGATCCTTCTTCCAAACCTAATTCTTCTCTTATTTGCAAAGGAATTACTACTTGTCCCTTTGTTGATATTGTCGTAACATCTACCATTTTTACCCCCTATTATGTAAGAAAGTAATACATTCCAACTTATATAGTTTACTATATTAAAATATCAAAATAAAGTTAAAGTATTTTCCACAGCAGAATTATTAAATATTATAAAATAGTTTTCTTAAATTCCAACAACGTAAATGGTAGCAGTCTCCATTGTATTATTAAAATCATCTCTGCATCTTACATAATATAAAT
>CAYJSR010000074.1:0-4198 GCA_964373095.1 Candidatus Woesearchaeota archaeon | reverse complement strand
AATATTTAACAATACTTGATAGGCATATTTTAAAAAATTTATTAAAACATGGAGTAATTAATGAAATTCCCAATCCTTTAACTAAAAAACATTATTTAGATATTGAAACTAAAATGAAAGAATTTTCTAAAGCTTTAGAAATACCAATTGAAGAAATTGATTTATTATTTTGGTCTGAAGAAACTGGCGAGGTTTTCAAATGATTATAATAGATGTAGAAACAACTGGATTTGATTCTAAAAATAATTCCATTGTTAGCATAGGTGCTGTAGATTTTAATAATCCAACTAAACAATTCTATATTGAAAATAGAATTTGGGGTGGGGCAGAGATATTTGAAGGTGGAGAACAATTACTCCCTGGCCCCGGCTATATTTCTTCATTAGTTATAAATGGATTTACTAAAGAGCAAATAACTGATAAAAATAAACCTACTTTAAAAGAAGCAATGGAATTATTTATCAAATGGTGTGAAAGTTGTAATTCAAGATTATTTGGGGGACATAATCCATATTTTGATTTGGATTTTTTAAGATCTTCTGCATTAAGAGAAAAAATAACTTGGAACTTTGGCCATGGTGCTGTTGATTTGCATACTGCAGTTTATTTGAATTATAAACAAAGAGGATTAACTCCTCCTAAACTTAGAAGTACTGATTGTTTTAATTATGTGGGTTTACCTGAAGAACCTAAACCACATAATGCTTTAACTGGAGCTAAATTAGAAGCTGAAGCTTTTTCAAGATTAGTTTATGGGAAAAACTTACTTGAAGAATTTAAACAATATAAAATTCCTGAATATTTAAAGAAATGAAACAACGTTTATTATTCCAACCTGGAGAAGAAGAAAGAATAGTCTTACCTTACTCGTTAGAACTTTTAACAATAGTTCCTATAGGTTTGGATTTACTTGGGAGTTGGATGAAGAAAAGACCGATAAGTAGAACTTATCTAGGATTGTGTCCTTTTCATTCTGAAAAAACGCCCTCTTTTTATCTAAGACCAAGAACAAATGACTATATATGTTATGGGTGTGGAATAAGAGGTTATCCACTTTCTTTACCTTTTGAATTATTTACACGTGGAACTTTAGAATATGGCTCAAGGGCACCAAGAATTCAAGAACCAGTTAATTATTTTATAGATAAATTTAAATTTGATCTTAATATTCCTGAAAGAAGAGGAGAATTTAGAGAACTTTTTGAAAGAGAGGGTGGTAGTCATTTTGATAATAATCTTGGAAGTTATTATTGGGTATTAAATAAATAGCAATTAGAGAATGATAATCTTTATATAATAACAATAGAAGAAATTTAATGGTGAATTTAATTGCATGAATGGTTAGAAAATAAAAAAGTTGTGGCTATCATAGATACATTCTTTGGAGATTCTGGTAAGGGAAAAATTATAGATTATTTAGCTTCTTTAACTTCTAACAATAAACCATTATTTCCTTATGTCTACAGACCAAATGGCGGACCAAATACTGGACATACAATAGAAGTAAATAATAAAAAATATATATTTCATTTAATTCCGAGTGCAGCTTTAATAAAAGAAATAAAATGTTTTATAGGAAAAGCTGTAACATTTGAACCAAGAACTTTCTTTGAAGAATTAGAAATTATTTCAAAAGCAAATCCTGATGTAAAAATTTATATTGATCAAGATACTCATGTTATAATGCCTTGGCATACTGCTTTAGATAATTTAAGAGAAATAACAAATTCTAAAACTAAAATAGGAACTACTGGAAGAGGCGTTGGTCCATGTATGGAAACTAAATGTTCTAGAAAGGGGTTTGTAACTGTAGGAATGTTAAATAATGAAGAAGAATTAAAAATAAGAATAAATGAAGCAGCTATAAAATTAAATCCTGAATTAAAAGATTTGAAAGAAAGATTTAATGAAAATAAAGAATTATTAATACAGTATAAAAGTTTTGATCATTATTTAAATACAATTAAATTACCAACTGGAATAACTTTAAGCAAATTCTTTATTGATGGAGAGATTGATGTTGATTTCACATTAAGGGAATATAAAGATTATGGGAAAAAACTAGAAAATTTAATAGTTAATGTCATCCCTTTCTTAAGAAGTGAATTAAATAACAATAAAAGAATTTTAGTTGAAGGTACACAAGGTGTATTTCTAGATATGCAACATGGAACTTATCCTTATGTAACGGCTGGATTAACTACTAGGGCAGGACTAGAACACCATGCTGGAATATTTTTTGATTTAGTTATTAATGTTGTAAAAGCTTATGGAACAAGAGTTGGTAATGGACCATTTACAACTGAAATATTAGATTTAGAATTAAGTAAAAAATTAAGAGATTCTGGGAATGAATATGGCTCAACTACTGGAAGACCAAGAAGAGTTGGATGGTTAGATTTAGATGCATTAAAATTAGCATTTGAATTAAATATGAGGGAAGATGAGATTCCTTTGATTGCTTTAACTAAATTAGACGTACTTGAAGGATTTGAGCCTCAGATAATTAGTAAAGAAGGCTCTGTGATTTTTGATAAGTTAGAAAGTATAAATGGGATTAAATCTTTAGAAGATTTGCCTAAAAATTCTAAGACTTATGTTAAATATATAGAAGAACAAACTAATTCTAAAATTGTTTTAATTGGTAATGGTGCTAGTAGAGAACAAATAATAACAGAATATAATAAAGTAATTGCTTATTGAAATTATTTACTTACTAACAAATCTTCAACTTCTTCTAAAGCCTTTATTCTATTTTCTATTGTCAATGCATTTGCATGCAGATTAAAAAATACTTTTTCCAGCCATTCAATCCATTCTTTTTCATAAATTTCATAGAAAATATTAAGATCATCATAAAGTTCTCCCACTTTAAAATCTTTAATTAATTTTTCTTCTTTTAATCTTACAAGTTGATCATCAATAATAAAACCTCTTAATGGTTGTTCTATGTGTCTTATATCTATTACATCATAACCTAATAAATTATTAATTTCTAAAAGTTTTTTTATGTTTTTTATTGAGGCAATATCTACTCTGCATAATATTTTTATATTAACTTTTTTTCTAGCCAATTCTCCTATTAAATCTATGATTCTAATACCATTTTCTTCATTATTTATAAAAGAGGTATTTCCTGAAAAAATAAATAATTGTCTAGAAGCCATTTTTATTAATTCTAATAATCTTTGTTCTTTAATATCTTTTAATTTAGTTGCAAATACTTTTCTTTTTTCTGCATTAACTAAGTTGTAAATATCAAAAGGATTAAAATCTTGTTTTTTTCTTCCAACTTTTATTTTATCTAAGAAAATTTGTTGTGCTGTGCTTGAACGCATTCCTTCTAAGTTTGCCCAGTAAACTATTTTTAATGCGCCTTTAGTTCCACCTCTAAAAGTTTTTAATTTTATAGTTCCATATTTTTCTGAAATTAATGCAATATAACGATCTGCTGTAACCCAACTACATTTTAGAAGTAGAGAAATTTCTTTTACAGATCTTGGTTGTTTGTAAACAAACTCATTTACTGCTTTTATTGCTTCTGGAGTAAGCATAGTGATATAAAAAGTGAAACACTATATAAGTTTTTTGATTAGAAATGTTATTTATTAATGAAACACTAACATAAGTTATGCCTGAAACAACAACATTGGAAGGAAACAAATATTCTGGAACATTTGAAGGGATAATTAACTATCGTAGTGGGAGATATATTAGAACATCTGATCATTATTGTGATTATGAAGTTGAGTATGCATACAATTGGTGGGAAATTGATGCAGCAATTAAAACAAAAAAAAAGAGATATATTTTTAAATTTAGAACTGAAGATTTTACACCAGAAGAATTTTCAAGACAAAATTTATATGACTAAATTTTAATGTTTGAACAACAAATTGAAATACCTAGATTTTCTCTTTGGTATCTTGATTCAAAACCTAAATATAGAACAGAAAGAGTTAAGCCTAATATTATAAAGATAGAATCAGTAATTGATATTGCACTTGAAAGAATGGTAAAACAAGTAGAAGCAAGCAGAGATATAATTCCAAATATCGCCATAAAGCCTATTGATATTGCAGATTTAATAGAACGCGGATTAGTTGCTGAAAGAAGTGGACAGATAAGATTAGGATTATAGTTTCTTAAAAGAAAATGTTTAAATATACCATAGTATACCTTAGTATAGGAGGTAAAA
>CAYJSR010000073.1:0-4314 GCA_964373095.1 Candidatus Woesearchaeota archaeon | reverse complement strand
TGACCCCCTTATCTGCTTTAAACCTATTTTCTTCCCCGTTTTTGTGGCTTATGACATCATTTGATTGATTAAATGATTGGTGATTGATTGATTGATTGATTAAATGATTGATTGATTGATTAACCCCCTCATTTCCAGTGGAAACCTTATTTTCCAGTTTATTGTTGCTTTCTGTAAGTTCTAAAATCTTAGTCATTAAACCCTCAATTATCTGTTTGGACTCTTGCAATTCTTGTTTTATGGTATTTACTTCATTAGAAACATTTTGAATGTCTTGTTTAACTTTAGAGAAAGATGACTTGATATTTTGTTCTACTTGCTCTTCCATTGTTGGTTGATTGATTTGCATATATAAAAGGTTTCTTAAGTTATTTTATATGTGTTTGCAAGGTTGTTTTTAATAATTAAAGAATTATTTTTCATCTTGGCTTATTTTTAATCTTGGAAGCCTTAAATGTAATGGCAAACCTACTTCATCTTCAAATTGTAGTGCTTTAATATTACACCTAGCCATAATATAATTATAGATCATTGTTCCAAATTGAGGGGTAACTTTATTATTTTTCTTCCAACTTGTTATCAATTCTTTTACAACTTCTTTAGTATCATAATAGATAATATTACCTAAAAATTCAAGTTTGCCTGCTTCCGCATAATCAACTGAAAACTCAAAGGAGATCATTGTTGCATCCATTTCTTCAGATCCTATTTTTATTGTAGATCCCTCTAAAGAAGCAATTTTAATAATATTTTGGATTTTATTATTCTTTATATGTATTTTTTTTTCAGCACTTATTTTTTTAAAATTAAAACCTACTATTGGCATAAATCTGACTTTATTATATTATATTTAAAGATTGTGGTACTACATCTCCTCTGGTGCTTCTATGCCTAAAATATTTAAACTGTTTTTTATAACATATTGTGTGGCCTTCACCAAGGCAAGTCTAGAACTTTTTAGAGGTTCTTTTTCAGTTAATACTGGGCACGCATGATAAAACTCATTAAATAATTTAGAAAGTTCAATGACATAATTTGCTATGGTGTGAGGGTGGAGGTTTATTGATGTGTTTTTTATTATTTCAGGGAATAAACTTATTTTTGAGATTAAGCTTATTTCATTTTGAGATACCAGGAGTTTGTAGTTTGTTTTTTTTGGTATTGCTTTTTTTAATATGGAATTTGCCCTTGCGTAGGCGTATTGAATATATGGGGCAGTTTCACCTTCAAAACTTAGTGCTTTATCTAATTCAAATAAGATGTTCTTATCTGAAGATACTTTTAATATTGTAAATTTAAGTGCACCATATCCTATTATCTTTGAAAGGGGTTTTATTTGTTTTATATTTATTTCCCTATTTTTAAGTTCTTCTTCTGATTTTTGTTGAAGTTCTTCCATAAAATCTTCTAGAAGAACCACCTCACCTTTTCTTGTTGACATCTTTCCTGATGGGAGTAATATAAATGAATAATGAATAACTTCTGGAGCTTTGTGATTTAATAATGATAATATTGTTTTAATTTGTTTGTAGTATAATTTATGATCTTCACCTAAAATCCAAATATTTCTATCTTTGCCTTTCTTTTCTTTCCAAATAGTATATCCTAAATCTCTGAGAATATACATTGATGTTCCGTCGTTTCTAGTTATTGACAAATATGGCCTTTCCATTGGAAGGTCAAAACCCCTTAAATCTATTGTTGTTCTTCCTTCTTCATCTTTGAATAATTTGTTTGTTTTTTCTAGTTTTTTTAGTATTTTTGTCACATCTTTATTAAATAAAAACCCAGATTCATAATCAAAATAATCGTAATCTATCCCAAGTTCTGAAAGTATCTTTGCCTGACCTTTAATACATATATTTACAATATTTCTAAATGCTTGAAATACTTTTTTATCGCCCGATTCTAGTTTATTGAGTAATTCAAAAACTTTTGATTCTATTGTTGGATCTTTCTCAAGTTTATTATTAAAATTTACATACAATTTAAGAAGTTCATGAAATGTTGGGGTTTTATTATTGCATGCTAAAACAAGCATTGCTATTTGTTTGCCTATATCATTTACATAATAATGTGTTTCTACCTTATAACCTTCAAATTTTAAGAGTTTAACTATTGAATCACCTATAATTGCATTTCTTGCCCTCCCTAAATGGGGTGATGCGTTGGGGTTTATGGATGTATGTTCTACTAATGCTTGTTTTCCTTTGCCTGAATTATTTGAACCATATCGTTCTTTTGCTTTTAGAACTTGTTTAATAGTTAATTCTGCTAATACTCCTTTTTTTATGAAAAAATTTAGGTATGGCCCCTTTACTTCTGTTTTCTCTATAAACTTTGGAAGTTTTAAGATTTGTTGTAGTTCTTGTGATTTTTTTGTTAATTTAAAACAAGGTAATGAGAAATCTCCCATTTGTAAATTGGGGGGGTTTCTAAAGTTATTTCTTCCTTAATTTGTTTTTTTATTATATCTATAAGTTGTTGTTTTAGAGTCATTATTTCTAGGATTTGATGTAACTAATAAATGTTTTTGATTTGACTTTGAAGAGGTTATTACACGCTAATGATAAGAAAGGATTAATATATTACATTGTGCCCAACTTATATAACATGTTTATACGACTCAAAACTGTGAAGAAGAGTAATGGACAAATTTATGAGTATGCACATTTAGTGCGAGGTGTTTGGAGAAGAAAGAAGTTGTGTATAAAGGGAGGTAAGCATTATTTTAAAAAATATAATAATTCAGTACATAAATATGATTCTTTTATTGGTCGTGCTTATAGATTTAATAAAATAAGACAAAATATTAATTTAAACTCTTTTTTGGGAGTTGATTTTAATGTATTTGCAAATAATTCTAAAATTGAGGATATTTATAAAAAATTGATAGAATACGAGCTTATTTCTAGGGGTTTTAATAGATGTGGTAGTGTTCTTTCTTATGGGAGACTTTTTGTTGATCTTGATAGACGTTTAGTTCATGATGGTGAAAATGATGTTGTCCTTAAACTCAATGACGTTGGTGGATATCTTTGTTCTTTAAATCTTAATGAATTGTTTAAGATTTTAAATATTGAAAATAGATATGAAGGAATTGAATTAATGAAAAAGCTTAAAAATGTTGGAATTGTCTTAAATTCTGAACACTTTTTTATTTTAGCTGATTGTTTATTGAAGATAAATAAATAATTTACTTCTTTAATAGTTTGATTAGTATTTTCTTGTTTTTACCTTCCCAGATCATTGCATTTTTTAGAACTTCGTTAAAGGTTTCAACTGGAATTATTTGTATTTTTTCTCTTTGGTCTTTTGATAATACTAAATCATTATAATTTCCTTTTGGAACTATTACTCTCTTTAATCCTGCTTCTATGACTGCTTCTACCTTTGCTGTTGCTCCACCTATTGGAAGAACTTCTCCCCTTATTGATAGCGACCCGGTCATTGCTGTATCTTGTCTTATGGGTATATTTTTTAATGCGGAGACTATTGCTGTAGCTACTGCTATTGATGCTGAATCTCCTTCGACTCCTGAACCGGCAGTGTATAAAAATTGAATAAAAATGTCATATTTCTTTTTAACATCTTCACCAAATGATTTTAGAATTATTGCTGAAACATTTTTGACTGCTTCTTTTGCAATATCACCTAGCTGACCTGTTGCAACAAATTCTTCTTTTTCCCCTCCTGGCGTAACTTCAGATTCTATTGGGAGGACTATTCCTGAGAGTGCTGCGCCACTACCTATTACTGCTAAACCATTTACTCTACCTACTCTATTGCCTTGTGTGATTATTGCTTCATACTTTTTTTTATTTTCTATATATTTATCTGCTAATTGTTGCTCTAATGGTCTTGCAAACTTTTTTGCAGCTATAACTTGTTCGTTTGTAACTATTTTTGAATTGGATTCTAGGGCAAAATCTCCTGCCGCCCTAACTAAACCACCTAACTCTCTTAATCTTACTGTTAATTTTCCAGACACCCCTGCCATTTTTCTTGCTTCTTGGATTATTTCATCTACTGCTTCCTTACTAAAGCAAGGTATTCTTTTATCTTTATTAACTTCTTGTGCAACAAATTGAACAATTTTATTTCTATTATCAATTGTGTCATCCATTGTTTCATTCATATAAACTTCATAACCATATCCCCTAATTCTAGATCTTAGTGCTGGATGCATTTTATCCATTGTTTCCAAATTTCCTGCTGCTGCTAAAATAAAATCGCAGGGCACTGATTCCGTTGCAACCATTGCCCCTGAAGATCTTTCTGATTGTCCTGTAATTTTATATCTTTTTTCTTGTA
>CAYJSR010000072.1:0-4538 GCA_964373095.1 Candidatus Woesearchaeota archaeon | reverse complement strand
CCATCCATTCCTAACTCAAAGAGGATGGGTTGATGCTGAGCAATTAAAAGAAAATGATATAGTGGCAGTGTATCCAATGTTAGATTCTTATAAAACACCTAATCCTCCATCAATAGAAAATGGAAGAATATTTGTAGATGAAAAATTAATAAAAAAATCATTTCCAAATAGACATAAACATTATATTAAAGAATTAAAACAAAGAGACTTATTGCCGTTTACAATAAATAATTATTATGCAGAAATAATTGCAAGATTACAAGGACATTTATTTACAGACGGACATTGCGGAAAAAATAATCTAGAATTTTACTGCGGAACATTAAATGATGCAAAAGAAATAGCAAATGATATAAGAATATTAGGATTTGAACCATCAAAAATAAATAAAAAAATAGGTAAAATAAAAATCAATGATAGAGAAGTAATAAATACAACCTATAGATTTACTAAAGGCGGCGCATTGCATGCTTTGTTAGTATTACTTGGAACTCCTCAAGGTAAAAAAACCGATATAATATATAAAATGCCTGGGTGGTTAAAACATTCTGAGTTATCAGTTAAAAGAGAATTTTTAGGAGCTTATATGGGCGGAGATGGTGGAAAAACAACATATAAAAATAAAATCAAAGTAGAAGATCTATTCTTCCATAAAAATATAAAATTAAAAGATAATGGGATTTTATTTGCCAAAGAATTAAAAGCAATGTTTGAATTATTTGATATAAAAATAAAAAGAATAGAGATTATTAAAGATTATATACGTAAAGATGGAGAGAAAACAGCGAAAATAGAGTTAATATTTGGAAAAAGTCATAATGATGCTAAAAATCTTCTAACAAAAATAGGCTACAGATATTGTGAATCTAAAAATCAAAATGCATTATATTTAGGAGAATGGTTAAGATTGCATGACAAATTAACAAATGAAAAAATAATCACAAAGAAAAAAATAAGGGAGTTATATAAAAATGGAAAAACTCCAAAAGAAATATCGCAAATGATAAAAAATGTAAGTTATAGAATGGTAAATTCAAGAATTTATGAAAGAAAATATGATCAAACAGCTTTAACTAAAAATGATTTAATGCCATTTAATGAATGGTTAAAAAATGTTACTAAAAATTTAGAAGGAACAAAACTATTATGGCAAAAAATAATTGAGAAAAAAAGTATGGAAATAGATGACGTAAGAGATATAACAACAGTTGAAGATACCCATAATTTTATAGCAAATGGATTTATAACTCATAATTGTCCAATAGAAACTCCTGAGGGAACCTCAATTGGTTTGAGAAAAAATATGGCTATTTTGTGCAGTGTTTCAAAGGGCGATGTTCAAGAGGATAAAATTAAGAAAGCCTTAGAAAATTTAGGCGTGAAGGTGATGGGATAAAGATGAGAGTTGGCGGTGCAGGGAGTTTGATGGGTGGAAGTTGGAATCCTGGGAGAATTGGAGAGAGAGAGATAAGGGAACCTAGGGCATTATTAAAATATATAAATGGTGTTTGGATATATAAACGAAGTGTGCCTGATATTGTTGTCCCTGCGATAGTTAGTAGTGATAGCTCTACAAATGTGAGAGTTGTTGGTTTATATAAAAAAGAAGATGTATTATTTTTTAGAGGAAAACAGGGGGGGATTATACTTAGTTATCAGTCAGGTGAATCTTTTTGTTTAGAGGATGCGGGCGAGAAAGCACTTAATTATGCACTTTATTTTGGTAGTGGGTATGTTTGTAACGAAAAAGTATTGCGTGCCGAGTTAGTAGCTATAGGAGATTTAGAAAGAACTTTAAGAAGGGAAGTAGGAGATTATAGACAAAAGTAAAATGGTTGATGTGTTTTTGAATGAAAGATTTGTTGGAATGGTTGATAATGCTAAAGAGTTTGTCAAGCAGTTGAGAGGTGAAAGAAGAAAAGGAGTTTTACCTTTAGATCTTAATTTTTATTATGATGAAGAATACAATGAAATTTATTTAGACACAAGCAAGGGAAGAGCAAGAAGACCATTAATTGTTGTTGAGAATGGAAAATCAAAACTAACTGAAAAGCATCTTGAAGATATAAGAAGCAGTACAATTAGATGGGATAAATTGGTTAAAGAAGGTGTTATAGAATATGTAGATGCAGCAGAAGAAGAGAATTGTTTTGTTGCTTTAAGTGAAGATGAATTAACTAAAGATAATACTCATTTAGAAATATCTCCAGTTACAGTTTTAGGATTGTGTACTTCTTTAATTCCTTATGCAAACTTTGGTGGTAGTTCAAGATTAATCAGAGGAAGTAAAATCCAGAAGCAATCTTTAGGATTATACGCAAGTAATTTTTTATTAAGAATGGATACTGATGTTAATGTTTTGCATTACCCGCAAAAACCAATTACAAAAACATTTATGCATGATATATGGGGATGGGACAAACATCCTTCTGGTCAGAATATTGTGATTGCTTTGATGAGTTTTGAAGGATACAATATGGAGGACTCTATAATTATAAACAAGGGGAGCGTTGATAGGGGCCTTGCAAGATCAACTTACTTCAAACCTTTTTCTGCTGAAGAATTAAGATATCAAGGTGGATTAGTTGATGAGATCTGCATACCAGATAAAGAAGTTAAAGGATATAAATCTGAAAAAGATTATAGATTATTAGAAGAAGATGGTACAGTATTTACTGGTGCTAAAGTAAAAGATGAAGATGTAATAATTGGAAGAGTAAGTCCTCCAAGATTCTTAGGAGAGTTTGAAGAGTTTAATATTGCAACTAATGTTAAGAGAGAAAGTTCTGTTGTTTTGACTCATGGTGAGCATGGTATTGTTGATATGACTGTTATAACTGAAAATGAAGATGGAAATAGATTAGTACAATTAAGATTGAGACAGCCAAGAATACCTGAAGTTGGAGATAAATTTGCAAGCAGGCACGGCCAAAAGGGAGTAATTAGTTATTTAGTGCCGCAAGAAGATATGCCTTTTTCATCTAGTGGAATTATTCCTGATCTTTTATTTAGTCCTCATGGTATTCCATCAAGAATGACAGTATCACATATGATAGAGGTTGTTGCTGGCAAGGTTGGTGCTTTATCTGGGCAATATATAGAAGGAACAACTTTTGATTCTATGCCTGAAAAAGAGTTAAGAAAGATGCTTGGCGAATTAGGTTTTAGAGAGAATGGTGTTGAGACTTTTTATAATGGGATTGATGGAAAGGAATTCAAGGCTAAAATTTATGTCGGAAATATGTATTACTTGAAGCTTAAACACATGGTTGCTAATAAATTACATGCAAGAGCAACTGGTAAAATACAGTTGTTAACTAGACAGCCAATAGAGGGAAGATCACAGGGCGGTGGTTTAAGATTAGGAGAGATGGAGAAAGATTGTTTTGTTGCACATGGCGCTTCATTATTACTAAAAGAAAGGTTTGATTCTGATAAAACATTAGTATTTGTTTGTGAAGAATGTGGGATGCTTGGAGTTTATGATAGCTACAAACACAAAGAGTATTGTACTAAATGCGGTGCTAATGTAAACATAAATGCTGTTGAGATGAGCTATGCATTTAAGTTATTATTAGATGAACTTAAGTCGCTTGGTGTTTATCCTAAATTAGTTTTAGGAAGGAGATACTGAAATGGATTATTTAACCACTTGTTTAAAATATGAAGCTAGTACTAGTGGATATAGCAGAATTATATTTAATGATTTTGCTAAAGCTAAAACCGGTATAGCTTATGTTGATTTAAGACCTGAGACAGATGTTTTAGGTTTTGTGGATGGAAGAAGAGTTTTGTTAAATAATTTATGTTCTGATTCTGATTTAATGGGTGTTAGATATGCATGTGATTTAACTAGCGCTGTTTTGGCTGGCAGAGAATTAAGTTTTGATACTGGAACTGAAGGAGCAAGAACTGGAAGAGTTGTTGTTAGTAATGATGCTTTGTTGGCTGTTAGTGAATTAGAAAGAAGATTATCTCTTTGTAATAGAAATAGGAGTGCAGCTTAGAATGGGAATTAATCATACTTTAGAACAGAGGGCCGATGGTCAATTTTTAAGTTTAAAACAGAGAGACTTTTATGAAAGAACTTATGGAATTTTAAGGGGCAGAGGCCTTGTAAAAGCTTTAGAAGAATCACGCCGTAGGGAAAAGAAACATGAGGACCTCAAGTTTGCAAAAGACTAGAGTTCTGGATTCTTGGGCGCTTTTAGCTTATTTTGAGGCGGAGTCCGGCGGCTCAAGAGTCAAAGAGATTCTAAAAGAGTCGACAAACGAAGCACAGCCCCTCCTGATTTCAGTGGTCAACTGGGGGGAAGTGCTCTATGTGATCGAAACCCGTTATGGAAATGAAAAGCGAAATGAAATTGAGCATTTGATGGACCAAATGAATTTGAAAGTAGTCGAAGCGGACAAAGAATTGGTACGGGAAGCAGCTCATTTGAAGGCTTTAAGTAAACTTCCTTACGGAGATTCCTTCGCGGCCGCTTTGGCACTAAGTAGAAAAGCGGAACTCATTACCGGAGATAAAGACTTCCGAG
>CAYJSR010000071.1:0-4723 GCA_964373095.1 Candidatus Woesearchaeota archaeon | reverse complement strand
ATGTTTGTGTATACTACATGCATATGGTTAAAGTAATAAGTTTATCAGAGGAAGCCTATAAGGCATTGAAAAGATTGAAGGGAGAAAATATGAGTTTTAGTGATGTTATATTGAAAAGTATTAATAATAAACACGGAGAGAAAACCGAAAATATTATGACTATTATTGAATGGGTTGAGAATCAAAAAAGTTCTGGAAGAAAAAAAGAAAAAATAAGTACTAGAGTTGATGAACTTGTTTATGGTGTGAAAAAGTGATCTCTGATACTTCTTTCCTTATTGCATTTTTTTTGCCGGAAGATGAACTCCACGATATGGCAATATCTAAATTAAAAGTTCTAAAATTAGGAGATAATATAATAATCTCTCGTAGTGTTCTTGAAGAGACTTTTACAGTTCTAACTTACAAAAGAGGGGTGAAATATGCGTTAAATATTTTAGAACTCCTAGAAAAAAATAAAAATTTTTTATTACTCAATTCAGATGAGAATGAATGGGTTGCAGTTATAAACTTAGCTAAAAACTTAAAGAAAAAATTAAGTTTTGTGGATTATAGTGTTATTAATTTGGTTTTAAGAACTAATGAGGATTTGTTATGTTTTGACGATGAACTAAATAAAATCGTCAAAGTACTAAATTCTAGATAAGATTATTTAAACTAATTTATTTATTCTTTAAGAAAGATATGTTCACATCACAACAATACTTAAAAATACAAACTTGGATATTAACAGGGATAAAAGTGGTTGAAGATAATCTAATTACAAAAGAAGCTTTAAGAGATAGAGTTCTCATAGCTGAAAAAACTATTGTTGAAGGCTTAACTTATGATGATGTTTTAATTATTCCAAAATATTCGAATATTAATTCTAGAAAATTAGTTGATATTTTTACTTACTTGACACCTAAAATAAAATTAAGTATTCCTATGGTCTCTGGGAATATGGATTGTGTTACTGAAAGTAGAATGGCTATTGCAATGGCTAGAATTGGTGGTATTGGTATTGTTCATAGATATTTATCTATTAAAGATCAAGTTAATGAAATTTTAAAAGTTAAAAGAGCTGAAGCAATAATTATTGATAAACCATATACTTTAACTCCAGAACATAATTTAAAAGATGCTAGAACTTTAATGAATGAAAATAATATTAAAGGAATTTTAGTTACAGATGAAGTTGGAAGATTTAAGGGAATATTAACTAATAGGGATCTAATGTTTGAAAATAATACTCTAAAATTAATTGAAGAAGTTATGACTAAAAAGAATGATGCTATTACTGCTGAATTTGGAATTGAAATAGAAAAAGCAAAAATAATAATGAAAGAAAATAAAATTGAGAAATTACCTTTACTTGACAAGAATGGAATATTAAAAGGATTAATTACTTCTAAAGATTTACAAAGAAAGGAACAATATCCCCATGCAGTTAAAGATAAGAGAGGAAGGTTGTTGGTTGGTGCTGCTATTGGTGTTAAGGGAGATTATATTGAAAGAGCTGAAGCTTTGATTGAATCTGGATGTGATGTAATCTGTATTGATATTGCACATGGACATTCTGAATTAGCAATTAATGCAATAAAAGCTGTTAAGGATAGATTTAATGACGTTCAATTAATTGCTGGGAATGTTGTAACAGAAGAAGCAACTTATGATTTAATTAATGTTGGTGCTGATTGTATAAAAATTGGCATTGGTGCAGGGTCAATTTGTGTAACTAGATTAGTTGCTGGTTCTGGTTATCCGCAATTTAGTGCAGTTATGAATTGTGCTAGAGTTGGAAACGAAGTTGGAATTCCTGTAATGGCTGATGGTGGAATTGGTGGATCTCCTGGAAATTTTTCTAAAGCAATTGCTGCTGGTGCTTCTACTGTTATGCGTTCAAGATCTTTAGCGGGAACTGATGAAAGTCCTGGATTAACAATTATGAGAGACGGAAAAAAATATAAAATTTATAGGGGTAGTGCTTCATTTGGAGGTAATATGGTTAGAAATCAAAGAAATAATGAACAAATTGATACTGAGTATGACGCTGAGGGTGTAGAAGCTTTAGTTCCTTATTCTGGGAATGTTGAAGAAGTTATAAAACCTTTTTTAGCTGGACTAAGATCTGGAATGAGTTATGCTGGTGCACATAATTTAAAAGAATTTTGGGAGAAAGCAGAATTTGTTAAATTAACTCTAAGTGGGATAAAAGAAAGTTATCCGCATCATGTTGACTTGGTAAAATGAGAATGTATAAAAATCTTGACAATTGTCTAATATTATGGACACTAAATCAGATGAACTTTAGATAGTTTTATATATCTTTTTTACTTTAAATTTCTTATGACAAAAATAATTATAGAAGAAAATATAAGGCATGGAAAACCAACGATAGAGGGAACTAGATTAACAGTGGATGATGTTCTTGGAATGTTAGAGTCTGGTATGAATTATGAAGAAATAGAAAGAGAATATGGGATTAATAAAGAAGTGGTACTAAGCGTTATAACTTATGTTGCATCTTTAGTGCGTGGTGAAGAAGTACATAAAGTATCTGTTTAAAATGAAATTCTTACTAGATGAAAATTTGTCTCTCTCATTAATTGAGTTATTCGAAGAATTAAATTTAGAATGCGAGCATGCAAAAACCATAGGACTGATAGGTGCTAAAGATAAGGAAATCTCTGATTATGCTAGAAAAAATAAACTTATATTAATAACTAAAGATTTAGAATTTGGAAATTTTACTTTTTATCCTAAAGGATCGCATTATGGTTTAATAGTTGCGAGATTTCCTCATAATTTTAAAACTGAGCAAATCAAAAATGAATTTAAAAACTTTTTAAAGGAAATAAAATTAACTGAATTAATAAATGCAATTATTATCTTAGAAATTGGTAGATATCGTATTAGAAAATTTGAATTCAAATGAACAAAATATTTTTTATAACTGGAAATGAAAATAAATTAAGAGAGGCAAAAGAAATACTTGGTGATAGGATTGAAAGTTTGAATATTAATTTAATTGAAATACAAAGTTCTGATCCTCATGAAATAATTAAACATAAATTAGAAGAAGCTAAGGAAAAATATGGTGGTTGTTTTGTTGTTGAAGATACTTCTTTATATTTAGAAGGAATGAATGGTTTACCTGGACCTTTAATTAAATGGTTTTTGAAAACTATTGGTAATTCTGGACTGACTAAACTTACTAGTTTGTATGGGGAAAAAGCGATTGCTAAATGTATTGTTGGTTATTTTGATGGAGAAAAAACCTTATTCTTTGAAGGCACTATAACTGGAAAAATAGTGGAATCTAATGGAACAAATGGATTTGGTTGGGATAAAATATTTCAACCTGAAGGCTATGAAAAAACTTTTGCTGAAATGAATGCTGATGAGAAAAATTCTATGAGTCATAGAAGAAAAGCTTTTGAGAAATTAAAAAAATATTTAGACGAGAGATGAACTATCTTATTAAACACATGTGCGTCTATATTCTAATATGAAATAAAGACTTATTTTTTATTTAGTTAAGCCTCATTTTAAAACCAAACCTTTATAAAATAATAGTTGGTTCTTTGCCTTATGCGAGGGTGCCAGAGCCTGGTCAATCTTCAAAAGAAGGACTTTATGGGCAGGACTTAAGATCCTGTGACTTAGGTCTACGCAGGTTCAAATCCTGTCCCTCGCACCATTATCTTTTACTAAGAAATTCTTTAATCTCACTAACGTCTTTTCTTAATTCTCTAATTTCTCTTTCTGCAAGCTTATTGACTTTGTAATCATATTCTGCCCTTAATCTATCTCTTTGCGATTCTCTATTTTGCGACATTAAAATTATTGGAGCTTGAATAGCTGCTAAACAAGATAATATTAGATTAAGTAAAATAAATGGATAAGGATCCCACTTATTAATTGCTGCATAAGCATTAAGACCTATCCAAAATAATAAAAATGTAAAAAATAATACTATAAAATGCCAACTCCCACCAAAATGAGTTATAGTATCTGCTGCTCTTTGACCAAGTGTTCTTGGTATTTTATTAATTGGATGCTTTACCTCTTTAAACATAGTAATTAAATATTAAATGAATCTTATAAACATTTCTAATGGGATAAAATATTAATTTTTGAGTTATAATATCCTTATTAAACATAACCCTAAATTGCCTAAAAAACATAATAAATATTTACTTACAAATCTATTAAATACTAATGGCAACAAAAAATGGAATGGTTTTGCGTTATTAACTGCTAGTAAACATTTAACTAAATTTTACATTAAAATTTTTGATGAACTTAATTTATCTTATCATTCTACACTTTGGAAATATAAAGATTATATTTACCATCAAATTTATATAGGAAAGAAAAACATGCTAAACTATTAGATTATATCCCTTAAAAAATGAAGAAAAAATTCAATCTTTTGGGGAATGCCCTGGTGGCTTAACCTGGTAGAGCACAAAACTTCAATGTTTGCTTAGTTCCTTGGTAATTAAGCCGAATAGGAAGAGGTTGGGGGTCCAAATCTCCCCCAGGGCTTATATTTTTTCTAGGAAGTGTTTTAAATCTTTGTAGGTTGTTTATTCTATTGCACATATTGCTTGGGTCGATGATCTTAACAGAACCTTTGCTTTAATTAGCAGATGTGAAGAACGGCTGAGACTCAAGCGTTTATCTTTCAATTATTTCCACTTTATCTTTAGTTAAATTTACAATTGTGCTTGGATTC
>CAYJSR010000070.1:0-4867 GCA_964373095.1 Candidatus Woesearchaeota archaeon | reverse complement strand
TAAATTAGCATTGACATTTGAAGAACCTACTGCTGTTCCTGAATTAACTGAACTTCCATTTGAAGCTGCTGAACAATCTTCAACAGTTAATGGAACTGAAGCTAAAGTTTCTTCACTACTGTAAGTTGCTCTTAGTATTATTGGAAATGAACCTTTCTTACCAGCTGAAACAACAAAATTAAAATTAACTACTTGATCATTTTCATTACTACTGTCATCTATTGTAAAAGTTTGATCTGGTATTCTAATTCCTAATTGTGTATTATAAGCATTAAATGTTACATCTTCTTCATTATCTCCTATATTTTCCAATAATGCTCTACCTGAAACTGTACGATCTCCATCACAAACTACAATTATTGGAGATAAACTAGGATTAGTTATCTTTATTTTGTGTTCTGGCACATTAATATTTAAATCAATTTCATCTTCTTTACATATTAAATTATTATCTTGATCAAATAATTTAAGGTATAGAGTAAAATCTTCACTCTTTGATTCTGAATCTAATTCTAAACTAAATTTAACTTGTTCACTATCATCACTATTGATGTTCTTTGTTATTACTCTTCTATCTGAAACTTTATCTTTCTTAGTGTCATATAATACTGCTTCTAATTTTGAGTCTATATCATTGTTGCCTTTATTATCTAAATCTAAATCTACATTTATTGTATCACCTGGTTCGAAATCATCATTATTATCTGGAGAATCTATTGAAATATCTAAGTCACTAGATCTTGAACCTATTTGACAAGCAATTGGTTTAACATTTAATTTTAATGGTAATTGGGTTAATGTTGTGCCATTTGAATATGCTAATACTAAATTACCAGATATTGTACCTGCAGCAAAACCTGACTCAACATCAAAATTTAAAGTAATATTTTGTGGATTGTTAATTCCTAATATGTTGAGAGCTGTTCTATCTGCAGTTATTATTATTAAATTGTCATGGCTGTCTTTAAAGCTACCTTCATAACTTAGTTGGATATTATCTAATTGAATATTACCTATATTATTTATTGTTAAAACTGCTTCGTTAGTGTCTTCACCTGATTCTAAATTAAGTGATAATTCACTTATTACTTGATTATTTAATTTGAAATTTACAGACGGATTAGCAGCAACTGTAAATGTATATGGTAATACTACTGAATCTTGACCTGTAGCACTTGCTGTGAATGTTCCTGAATATGTATTTGCTAAAGCTCCTGCTGGAACTGGAATATTTAATGTAACTAAAGTAGAACTATCTGTTACCACATTAACATTTGAAGCTAATGTTGGATTTGATAATGTTATTATTGTACCTGCAGCTGATGTAGGATTTGATGCAACTACTTGAGCAGTAATATTATTAACAATATCTGAATTTGATAAAGATACTACGAAAACAGCGTTTGAACCTTCATTAACTGAAGCTGTTGGACCTGATACTAAACTTATTCCTAAGTCAGCAGCAGCAAAGACGTTGAAAGATAAGACTAATACAAATAATATTGTTAAAAATAGTTTATTCATTCTTATTGGCCTCCCCAAAGTGTTGCTATTCCGTAGTTATAACTGCTATATAAATGTTATGGTGGCTTTAATATTAGGTATTACTCTTTGGTAGTTAAACTAGAAAGATTTATATAAGATTCATATTGATCTTTTGTATGACTCATAAATTTAATCTTAGGATTTGCACTTTATCTTTATTATTAAGCATTGGTGTAGGTTTGGGAGTTACATCAACTGCTGTTAATAATATGTCTGGGTTAGATAATTTAGTAAATCATTTTATATTACCTCAAAATAGAATTGATGGTAAAAAACCTAGATTTAAAGGTACTCCTGCTGATTATGGTTTAGAATATAAATCCATGACTCTAAGAACAGAAGATGATTTAAATTTAGATTCATGGTATATTCGTGGAAATAATTCTAATGGAATAATATTATTACATGGTAATGGTGGTTCCAAAACCCATATGTTAAAACATGCTAAGTTTCTTAATCATGCAGGATATTCAGTTTTATTGTTTGATTTTAGAGCACAAGGTAATAGTGATGGAAATTATGTTACTTATGGTTATTACGAAACAAGAGATGTTGATGCCGCAATAAATGAATTTGAAAGAATAGGAGTACATCGAATTGGGGTACTTGGAACATCTCTTGGTGGTGGTGTTGCATTATTGGCTGCAGCAAAAAATAAACAAATTGATGCTGTAGTTGCTGATTGTGCATATGCTAATGTAGATTTATTAGCACAAAATTATGCTAGATCTAAATTAGATTTACCTAAATTTTTATCAGTGCCTTTAGTAAAATTTGTTGAACATCGAGCTGAGAGGATTACTGGCGCAGATTATACTCAAGTTAATCCTGAAAATGTAGTAAATCAAATAAGTCCAAGACCTATATTATTTATTCATGGGGAAAGAGATACTATTGTTCCTTTTGAACAAGCAAGAAGAAATTATTCTAAAGCTTTGGAACCTAAAACACTATGGCAAATCCCTCGTGGAAGACATTGCAGTTATGTTTGGAATAAATCTGGAGTTTCTGGTTATGAATCTAAAGTTTTAAATTTCTTTAATTCTGAGCTATAGTAAATTGGGTGTCTGAATTTGTGGAATGTTGCACAGAATATAAATAACCTGAAGTTAAACCAGTCATAACTAATCCTGGAGGGGTATGCGGTATTATTAAATCCATACCTCCAATATATGGAAATGCATTATAAACTTTAATTAAGATGTTATGGAAACCTGCATAACCATTTATTGTTGGAACAGTGTATTCTGAAAAATCAGTTAGAGTTAATCTTGATTCTGATTTACCTTTCATTTTTGCAATGATTAATCTAATGTTTTTTGTTAGACTTGGAGCAAATGTGTTGATATACATCATTAAAGTTTGCTCTTCCCTTTTATTGCCTGCTAAAACCCCTTTCATAGGTATTGCTATATATTTACTTGCTAGATTTAAACCTCCTGCATCTAATAGAGTTTCTACATGGGAGGTGCATGTTTGACCAAATCCAAACTTAGCAGGATTTTTGCTATAAGCTTCTGCTGCAGCTACAACATTATTGGAATTTACACCTCTCGCTTCATACAAATCTACTCCTGCAGCTTGCCATGAACTAGCTTTACCAACTCCAGATTTTGAAATATCATATAATTTTGTTGTGCCTAATTGTTCAGACACCATTAGATTGCCATTTTTATTGATATACAAAACTGATAAATGTCCTGTTCTCATTATCTTGGAATATAAATCTTTATTTAAATTTGCTAACTGCTCTTCTGAGCCACTTGGCCCTAATAATAAAGTTAGAGCAGATTTTCTATCAGCTGCAACATAAATCGTTCTTAGTTTTAAACTATAATTTTTTCCACCTATTGAAAAGTCTTTAGTTGGTGCTTTAGTTTCTATTGCTTTTGGACCTATAAAATGTCTTTGTACTGCATTGACAACTCCGCCTGCTGTAACTCCAGCTAAAGCTCCGATTGCAGCCCATTTTTTCCAGCGACTTGTTCTAAAAGAACTTTGCCTTGGAATTATTAAACCAATTAATACTGCATTATTTCCATTTAGAGCATTTCCAAGCAAGGAAATTATTTCCTGAACCCCTTGTTTGATTTCAATAAATAAATTAGTATATCTTTGATTTATTTCTATATTTGTATCTTCAATGCCTTGAATTCTTATTATTGATTCTAGGAGATTTGATATATCTTTTATATCTGTATTTATTGCAACAACTTTATTTAAAAGAAAACTTAGATCTGATCTCTGTCTTTCTATTGTAAATCCTTGTCTGATTTTAAATCCTGCTTTTGTTAATGTTTCTGTTGTAAATAAATTCCAGTTTGTGCTCTCAATATTATTGATTGATAGATTTAATTTTTTATAGAAATCTAATGCTTGTTCCCTAGTTGATGAACTTAATTGATTCATATAACTTGGAACCATTTGTAAACTAGTTAATATTGAAGTTAATTTTTTTACTTCTAATTCTATTTTCTCTTTTTTTGATAAACCAAACATAGTAATTTAAATATTTGTTTGTATTAAATATTTTTCGTTATTGATAATATCAGCATTCCTACCAAATAACCAATTAATGCACCAGCAATAACATCTGACATATAGTGAACGCCAAGATAAATGCGGGACAATAGGACTAGTATGCTTAGAGATAACCAAAGCCATTTTAATTTTGGAAATAATTTATCTATTAATAACAATGGTGCAAATATTGCTGTTGCATGGCCGCTTGGAAATGAATAGCTAATTTCTGATGCTAGAGGGAGAATATTTGGTCTTGGTCTTGTTACTAAATATTTTAATCCTATGGTTATTGCTAGGGAAACAGCTAGGGTGAGCCATAATACTGGAATATAGTTTCTTTTTTTCTTATCATATAAGAATAATAATGTAGTTAATATTGTTACTATTAGAGCTGAACCTAAAAATGAGATAATATTCATAAAACCAGTTAGTAATGTGCTTCTGTAATTAACTACTGAACTAGCTATTTCACGATCAAAGAATATTGCAATTATTAATAATATTACACCAATGATGACAATTATACTCTTTTTCATTTTTTAAATTTCCTTTTTATTGTGTATACAAACAAGATTATTAATATTACTAAAAGCAATATATCTAAGTAAACTGAGAATTTATGGATCAAATCCCAGTTTTCTTTAAGTTTGTAACCGAGAAATGCTAAGAACATATTCCACATTGTTGATCCAATTATAGTATAAAACATAAATTTTTTAATATTCATTCTTGCAATTCCTGCAGGTATGGAAATTAAATGCCTTATAATTGGAATAAACCTACTTATGAATATTGTTTT
>CAYJSR010000069.1:0-4890 GCA_964373095.1 Candidatus Woesearchaeota archaeon | reverse complement strand
AATGAAGATAAAAAGCTTTTAGAAGAGTTAGCTAAACATTAATTTAGAATTTTCTATATTTACTAGTTTGTTATAATATTTTTGTGTTTAAACTAAAGATATAAATGCTTTTTGTGCTAAGAATAATAAAACTATTGTTGTTGGTATCCAATGTTCTATTCCATAAGATACTGAGATTAAATAAAATCCACAACTCATATCAAAAAAACTTGGAAATGGTCCGCCAATTAACATAAATATTAAACCCTTTATTATTAGATATAAACCTAGAAATATTAATATTGATTGTGGCAGTATACTTGAAGCTATTAAGGCAATTATCGCAAAAATATCTGCTATTCCCAGTAGTTTTAGTATCATTAATAACTTTATTTTATACTTTGTTTATAACTATTATTGTAATATTTTATACTGATTATAAACGCTTATAAGTTTGTTCTAAGAAACCAATTAATTCTTTCATTTTATCTAAACTATTAGAATTTAATCTTCCAGCTGCAGTATTCTTTATTTTGCCTATATTTACATAAGCGTCTGGTATGTCCCTTTCTAATCTCATAACTGGTCTCTCTGAAGGTTCATTTCTTAATAATGCTTCAATTGCAGTTATTATATTTTTTATGTTGTTATCGAATAATTGTGCTTTAGGAATATCTGTGATACTTACACCATCTTTTTCTAATCTTTGTATTGTGTCGTTAGAAATGTTTCTTAATTCTTTAATTTTTTGTAATGTTACTGAAGCTGATGGGTTCATAATCTAATTGAATTAATCTTGTTTAAAAATCTTTGTATTCTATTTTAGTGAGTCAGCTATAAGTCCTGAAACATCTATTTTAGAATGTATTGTTTCTATTGTGTTTGTTGTGATAACTGTTTTACATTCTGATCTTATTTTTTGATATATCTTTTTATCTGCGAATATTCCATGGATTGCTATTACATTAATGCTTTTAGGTTTTTGACTTTTTATATCTATTATTGCTTCTTCAATTGTATGACCTGTTGAAAGAATATCATCTATAATTATTATATCTTTATTTTTTAGGTCTATTGGTGATTTTATTATTACTTTTACTTTTGTTGGAGAAAATCTTTTTTTCTTTAAAATTGCTGCATTTGCCCCTATTTCTTTTGCTATTTCTTCCGCCCATTGAAAACTTTCTTCATCCGGACCTATAATTACTGGGGATTTATAATTCTTAGAAATGTATTCTTTTATTAATTCATTTGCCGTTAATTTTTTTGTATTTGTGTGGAATACTTCTTTTAAAGATTTGAATCTGTGTAAATGCGGGTCTATTGTTATTACCTTATCAAAGAAATCTAATAATTTTCCTATAATCTTGCTTGAAACTGCTTCACCAGAACTGAATCTTTTGTCTTGTCTTATATAAGCTAAGTATGGAGCTACTAGAGTTAATTTTTTAGCGCCTAATTCTCTTGCTGTTTGACCTGCTAAAATAACTTCTAAAATTGCTTCGTTTGCTGGAAATAATGTTTGAACTAGAATTACTTCTTTGTTTTTTAAATTAGTTTCAAACTTAATATATAATTCTTGATCTGGAAAATGTTTTACTGTTAATTCTGAATATTCTGCCTTTAATTTTTTAGCTATACTCTTTGCTAATTGTTTTGAATTTGAGCATCCTATTATTAACATAATATTATTGGGTTTAGTTTACTTATAAAGTTTGAGGTTTATCTTATTCTAGAATTTTTTACTTTTTATTATTAAATTTACATTTCTTAAGTCTGTTATTGTTAATCCTTTTATTATAAATAATGTTATAAAATAAATTATAGCGCCAAGTATTATTCTTATAATATAATTTATTATTCCACCTGATAAGAAATTATTTATATATATTAAGAATAAACTCATGACAACACTAGAAAATATTGGTTTTATGGTTGATATTACAATTGCTTTTGATAATTCGATATTCAATACTTTTTTTGATTGAATACATAATAATACTAATAAAAATAATTGACTTGCTGTTGTTGCTATTGCTGCGCCTATTGTTGCATGTAAATCACTATAATTTAATAATAATTTAATCAATGTATAATTTAATATTAAATTTAATATTAATGAGTATATTGTTACTTCTGCTGTTATCTTTGTTTTTTCTCTTGCTTGAAATAGGTTTAGGAAAATTGAGTTTAAGGCAGTTATGAATATCAATGGGCTTAACCAATAACCTGGATGGATAGAATCTCCATAATTATTCCCAAATACAAATACTATTAATTTATTTCCTAAAATTATTAACCCAAAAATTACTGGGATAGTTAATATACTAGAATATTTTATTATTATCTTTAAAAGTTTTTCGAGTTTATCTTTTTTTAGTTGTGTAAAAAATGGCAATATTGCATATGTAAGGCTTGTTATTGCCGCCATTGAAGTTACGAAACTCAATGCTACTTTATAGTAACCAGCGTACTCTGTAGGAACAAATCTTCCTAACATTAACATATCAATACTACCAAATAATATTAATGATAAAGTTGAGATAGTTAAGTAAGTTATATATTTCTTAACTTTTTTCTTATCAACATTTAGATATTTGTCTTTCTCGAATAAATAACTCCAATTTTTTAAAAGATAATTTATTGTATATATTGAAGCTATTAAACTTGTTAATCCCAAACCAATTAAAACTCCAATTATCTTGTCTAGACCAATAAATAATTTTATTGAAATTATTGTTAATAATATTCTTGATACTTGGAATATGAATTCTAGGACTATTGTGTATTTTACTTCTTTTTTTATCACAAAAAAACTTTCAGCAAAACCTTCTAGTGGTGCTGTGATAATGTAGAATAAAGAAGCCAGAAGTAAATAAAATAACTCTGGTTTGTTAAAAAAATAAATTGATAATGGTTTAGCAAATATAATTATAAGAATTGATGTTATTGCTATAAGAAATATCTTTATCTTAAGAAAATATTTTGTGTATTGTCTTGTTTTCTCTTTATTATTTTTTCCTGTATAATAAGAAACATATCTTATTAATGCACTGTTAATTCCTAAATCTGTGAATGATAGAATCAATATTATAACTGATAAAGCTATAGAATATAGGCCAAATAGTTCTGGAAGTAATAATCTTGCTAAAATTATTGTAAATATTAAGCCTCCAATTTTATTCATTATTACTCTTATTGTTCCATATACAGTATTTTTTACTATCTCTTCTCTTAGTTTCTTCATGTTATTCTCTAGTTTCTATTCTTTTATAAAGTCTTTTCTATTTTTCTTTATGGAAAGTTATTTAAATCTGCTAAAAGATTTTATATTATGGTTTTTGAGGATTTAATTAAGCCTTGGGAGGCCAAGAGGCATCCAAGTAAACTATTTTTATATGGTATTATCTTTTCTGTTTTAGCTATTGCTTTTAGTTTATTTATATTTCCAAATCAATCTAGTTTAGTTTCTGTATTTTTGATTGTTATAATGGTTATGCCTTTAATGTATTTTACTTTACGAGATGAAGAAGAAGAAGATTTTAGAATTGGTAAAGAAAGAAGATTACTTACTGAACATGGTAAAGCTATAAAATTTTTAATTTATTTATTTTTAGGATTTGTTGTTGGTTTTTCTGTATTTTATATTTTCTTTCCAGAAAGAATGGTTCAACAAGTCTTTGATCTACAACTTAAAACAATACAAAGTATAAATACTAATTCTGTTAGTGGGGCTTTTTTACTCAATGATTTTAACTCTATCCTAATTAATAATCTTAAAGTTATGTTTTTTTGTTTAGTATTTGCTATATTTTTTGGGGCTGGTGCTATATTTATTTTAGCTTGGAATGCTTCAGTTATTAGCGCTGCAATAGGAACATATGTTAGAAATGGGTTAGCAGAATCTGCTTCTGTTTTTGGCTTTAATAATCTTGCTTTACATTTTAATTTGTTTGTTTCTGGTGTTTTTAGATATATGATGCATGGAATATTTGAAATAACTGCTTATTTCATTGCGGGATTAGCTGGCGGTATACTTTCTATGGCTCTGGTTAATCGTGAAGTTAGATTCATAAAGTTTAAAAGGGTGATCAAAGATGTTTCGTTAATGGTTGCTCTGGCTATATTTTTATTATTGGTTGGTGCTTTAGTGGAGGTATTTGTAACACCTTTGTTCTTTTAGAAAATGAGATCTGAATTTAATAAGTATTTAGGAATTATAAATGAATTCTTGAAAAAGAATGGCTGGTGGTTGCAATATTTAGTCTTAGCTATAATAATTATTATTGGGATTGCAATTAGGATACAACCTATCCCTAATTTAATTGATCAAACTACTGGAAATTATATTTCTATAGAATTGGATTCAACATTCTTTTATAGATATGCTCAGGAAATTGCACAGAATGGGACTTTATCTGGATGGGATATTATGAGGTCTGCGCCTTTAGGACAGCCAAATGGATTTTATGGATTTTATACTTCTTATTTTGTTGCTTATCTTTGGAAATTTTTTCATATATTTAGTTCTAATATAACTGTTGAATATGTTGATGTTTTATATCCTGTTATTGCAATGGCTATTATGAGTTTATTCTTCTTTTTATTATTAAGAAGATTAATTAATTGGAAAACTGGATTGCTTGCAACTTTATTCCTTAATGTACTGCCCGCTTTTTTATTTAGAAGTATGGGTGGAAGTTCTGATCATGATATTTTAGTTATGATGTTTGTTATTATGGCTTTTTATTTTTATATCACTGCATGGCAATCTAAAAAATTATTTAATGGAATTTTATTTGGAATTGTTTCTGGGGTGACTACTTTTTTAGCTAATGCTACAGGTGGTTCTGGTCAGTTTATTCTTCTTGTAATTGGTGTTGTTGTTTTGTTGTCTATAATTTTAGGAAA
>CAYJSR010000068.1:0-4971 GCA_964373095.1 Candidatus Woesearchaeota archaeon | reverse complement strand
TTTTAAAACTCAACAGTAACATTTATATTTAGATAAAAGTTTACGAATTCATGAAAAATCAAGAGTTTCATTTACAAGATAATGAAAAAATTATTCTAGCATTTAAACCAAAACTGATGTTTATATTTCAAAATGCAATTTCCAGTTTTATAATTTATTTAATTATGTTCACAATTATAGTCTTTTTTGGATTTTGGAAAGAAAAGAAAATCAGTAGCTTTTCACTAGTATTTGTATTTATTATAATATTTACATTATTTTTTAGTGTGATCACTTCATTTATTAGATATACTAAAGAGAATTATTGGATTACAACTCAAAGAGTAATTTTCAAAAGAGGTTTTTTCGGTTATGCAATAATTTCTTTACCATTAGAAAGAATAGTTGATGTTGTAATCTCAAAATCACTTTTTCAACAAATCTTAGGAACACCAAGTTTACATTTAGATACTTTTGGTTCAGGAGCAGTAGGTGGATCAGCAGGTAACGCATATACAATGAAAGGCACAATGTTTGCAGTCAATAATCCAGAAGATCTACAAAAACAAATTCTAGAATTAGTGAAAAAGAAAAGAAAAGCAGAGAAATTATCAATATAAATTAAATAGCAAACTTTATAAACATTTTTTTAATTAGTTTATTATGACATTTAAAATTCAATTAGATTATCTAAGAGAACAAGGATCAAATTTTTATAATGCTATAGGCGAAGCAGCAACGGCTTATGATGCTGTCTTAGTCAGCTATGAAAGTCAAAAGAAAACTTCAGTAGAAACTATTAGGCTTGCAATGGATCTAGACGCAAGAAGAATCCTTTTGCGTTCTGCAGTAGAAACAGCAAATGCATTTCTCAAAGTTAGGAACATAGAAGAAACTCTACCTACAGATGAAAGTGGTATAGCTATATTAGTTTCAGCATTTGTACATAATAAATCTAAACCATAAACATTTATAAACCTTCAATTTCTCCAAACTCTAAAATGGCAAGGATGCACAGTAGAAAGAAAGGAAAAGCAGGTAGTAAAAAACCAATAGTTACTAAACCTCAACCATGGTTAACACATTCATCAGAAGAAATAGAGCAATTAATTATAAAGATTGTTAAAACAGGTAAATCAACATCACAAATAGGTATGATTTTAAGAGACAGTTATGGCATCCCAGACGTTCACAAATTAGCAGGTAAAAAGTTAAATCAAATATTAAAATTAAATAAAATTGCGCCTAAAATACCTGAAGAACTAACAAATTTAATAAAAAAAGAAATTAAACTTGTAAAACATTTAGAAAATAATAAACAAGACAGACCTTCTGAAAGAGGATTGCAACTTACAGGTTCAAAGATAAGAAGATTAACAAAATATTACAAAAGAAAAAAGATGCTTCCACAAGATTGGACTTATAGCAGGGAGCAAGCAAAGATTACAGTTTAATAATGCTTTATTATACTAAAATAAAAGAGTTTATTATCAATTCAAAAGAGCAGATACAAATAATATCCAAATTGTCAGTAAATGGAATTATAAGCGCTTCAATTTTATCTAAGGCGTTACAAAGATTAAACAAAATATTTACAATAAACTTCTTCAAAGAAATAAACCAATATAAAATAAAAGAAATAAGTTTAAACCAAAACAAAACATTCATTGTACTAGATCCAGAAGTTTTAGATGCAGATCTTTTAATAAGAATAGAAGATAAAGATTTTTTTATAATATCCAATAAAGAACAAACAACTTCAGAATTAACCTACAATCTAATAAAAGAAATAGATAATCTTAATTCTGACTTGGTTTATTTACCAATAATAACAAATCAACAAAATACTTTACTAGTTCAAGAAGCAGAAAAATCAAATCAAATCAAATCAATAAAAGCCGTAAAACTATTTGGTTCAAATACAAGACCGATACACAAAACAATAGAGCTGTCAATAGAACCATTTATAATGGGTTTTTCAGGTTCTGAAGAAAACACCATAAACTTACTGAAAGAGTTAGGAATACCATTAAAGATAAAAGATTATTGGAATTCAATGCAAGATTTAACAGATCAACAAATAGAAAACATTATTTCTTCTTTATCTTTAAATTATTCTAAACAAGAAATTATAGGAACATCATTAATATTAAATGATAGAGAAAAAAATAATCCTTTGAAAGATTTAACAGAATTTAAACTATTTTTAGAATTATGTGTTTTATACAATCAACCTTCATTAGGCATTGCTAAATGTTTATTATCCAAAGAATATAAAGAACGAGCATCAACTTTAGTAAATGATTACAAGCATTCAATTATTAATGCCTTATCTTTGTTTTACACAAGAAATAATCAAGTTTTAATAACTGAAAAAGAAAATTGCATTTTAATAAATTATGGGCATTTGATATCAGAATTAATCTTAGGTAAGGTAGTTGAATTAATACAAAATTCTGAGTTATATCCTCAAAAGAAAAGAGTAATTGCATTATGTAATACAATATCAGAAACTACGAAAGCAGCAATAGCATTCCTTGATAAAAAAACAGATCAAAATATAAAAAATTTTATAAGTTCTTTACCAATTGAAATATCAGAAGAAATAACAGAAAAATCTTATCTCTATGTCTTCACTACGCAAAACAATGAGAATAAACTTATTGAACTTGTTTTAGAAGCCTTTGAAGGTGTTAGAATAGAAGAGATATCTAAATAGAAAGCTATATAAAGCATTTTTTAGTCACAAGACAAAATGGCTAATAAACCCACATCAACAGCACAAGTTGCTGCAAAGAAAAAGAAAAAGAAATGGATTGTTATCTATGCTAGTCCAGAGTTTAATAACCAAGAGATAGGCGAGACCTATGTAGAAGAATCAGAAAATGCTATTGGTCGTGTTATAGAAGTTAATCTTATGATGTTAACTAAAGACCCTAAAAAACAAACATTTAATGGCTATTTTAAAATTAGTGAAGTTAAAAATAACCAAGCATTTACAAAATTTATAGGTTATAGTATTCAGGCGGCTCAATTAAAGAAGATAACAAGAAAAGCCAAGAATAAAGTAGATGATTCCTTTATTTACAAAACCAAAGATAATATAAAAATAGCTATAAAACCAATACTAATAACTAAGGTTTTAGCTTACAAAACAAGTTTAAAATCACTAAGAAAAGAAACTAGGAATTTCTTAACGGAATATGTAAAAAATACTACTTTTAGTCAAATAATGAAAGATGTAGTCAGCAATACCCTGCAAAGAGAGATTAAAACTGCTTGCAAAAAAGTTCTCCCATTAGCAAATTGCTTAATTAAAACTGCAGTTTTAGAAGAGTAGAATTCTAAAATCAGAAACACTTTTAACGCCTGGAAAAGAAAGATTTAAATATTTGTATTACGTGTATACAAATAATGATTAAAAATGGGGAACATAACATTAGCAATACCAGAAGAACTTCATAGAGAAATGAATTTGCATAGTGAAATAAAATGGAGTGAAATAGCAAGGCAATCATTTGATAAGAAAATAAAAGAATTACACTGGATTGATAAAGTTTTAGCAAATAGCAAATTAACTGAAGATGATGCTGAAAAAATAGGGCATAAATTAAAACATCAAATGGCAAAAAGATTCATTAAAAAATGAAACTTATTGTTAATACTAATCGAATTATAGCTGCATTAATTAGAGATTCATCCTCTAGAAGAATAATACATTGTTCTAACATTGAATTTATAACTATAAAATTTTCAGATAGAGAGGTTAATAAATATAAAGGATTAATTTTAAAAAAAGCAAATATAAGTGAAGATCAATTTAATATTATATTGGATAAAATAAAAGAAAAGTTAATATTTTTAGATGATAATATAATACTCACAAAAATTATTGAAGCTAAGAATATTATGGATAAAATTGATCCAGATGATACTCAGTTTATTGCTGCAGCATTAGCAACTGGGGCTGATATTTGGTCTGATGATGAACACTTTCAAAAACAAAATAAAATTAAGATTTGGAAGACCAAAGATTTAATATCACTAATATAAAACTATGAAATAAACTTTAAAATACCAGAAGATCAACGGTTAACATCAATTTGACTTCTAGATTATATTTACTTTAAATAAGAAAATTCTAGAATCAGAAACTTTAATTACTAGATAATTCAAGTGCTACCTCAGCCGAATGACAAGGAAATATTATAAAGTTCTGGTATCTATCCAATAAATGGTAAAAGTAAGATTCAAAGATTCAAAAACTAGAGAACTATTCTTCAATATTTTAAAAAAGAAATTTGGAGTGTATAAACAACTTGCCGAGTATCTAAAAGTTAACAGGAACACAGTACTAAAATATAAAACTGGCAAAAATCTAATGACCTTGGAAACGTTTAATGATCTAAAATCAATAACAGCTCTAAAAATTATAGACAATGAACTTTTATTTTTAGAGAATAATTGGGGCTGGAAACTAGGTGGCAAAGCAACTTATAAGAAGCATAAGTGGATATTTAATTCAGGTAGAAATAAAATAATAGAATATCATAAACAAACTGACAACAAAGTTCTCGATTTGGACCTAAACTCTACAGCTTTAGCGGAATTTATGGGAGTTTTGATTGGGGACGGGTTTATCGGTAAATACAGAAGTACTAGGATGATACAGATAACAGGAAATAAAGTAAACGATCGAGAATATTATATCGGTTTCTTAACTCCTTTAATTAAGAACCTATTTAAGGTTGAACCCAAGTTTTATGATAGGAAAAATTGTATAAGGTTGAACATATACTCTAAAGTTATTTTTAACACGATAAATAAATTATTTGATTTTCCCATTGGGAAAAAAGATATTTTATACATTTCAGAAAATTTGTTTAGGAATAAAAACTGTAGAATGGCAGTTATTCGTGGAATATTAGATAATGAAGGAGTGATTAAAATTTCAAATAGTAAATATAAAATTATATTTATAACATATATTAA
>CAYJSR010000067.1:0-4989 GCA_964373095.1 Candidatus Woesearchaeota archaeon | reverse complement strand
AATTTGATTTTAATAATATTCCTTTGTCTGTTATTGTTGTATTTACTTGACTAAATCCTTCCAATGATAGTGGATCATCTGAGATATTTAATTCTGGTGGAAAGTAAGAAGTATTATTCTCTAAATCTACTACTTGCTTAGGTATAGATCTAGCGATATTATAGTTTAAAACTAAAATTAATAAATTTACTAGAAGTAAAATAGTAAAAGCTATTGTAAATATTACTTTTTTATTTTGGTTCTTATCTTTCATGATATTACGTATTTTACTGCCTCGCTTATATTATTTACTTGAATAACATTAAAATTAAATATTTTCTTTAAGTCTGCTTTTTTAGAGATATATGAAATAGCGCAGTAATTTATTGTTTCTAATTGTTTGCATTGTTTAACTTCTTCATAGCCTATAATATATGAGATGTTTGGTATCAAAAATATAGAAGCATTATTCTTTTTTGCTGCTCTTGATTTTTCTGGGATACCGCCTACTTCACCAATTGAACCATCTTCTTTTATTTCCCCAGTTATGAAAATATCTTTATTTATAGTTTTGTTTTCTAATGCTGCTATTGTCGCTAAAGTCATTGCTACCCCTGCTGATAAACCTTCAACTATAGAAGCATTTGCTTTTATTTGATACACCACGTCTAGGTTTACTAAAGATTTATTTGTATAATTTGAAGCTACTCTTGCTGCAGTTCTTGCACTTAATTGTGTTAAATAATCTGCTAGAACATTATTTATATTTACTAAAACTAATCCTGAACCAGGTTTTACTTCCACTAACATTTTAGCTGTTAAACCTGTACCATTACTATCTACTCCAACAATTGATATTTCTTTGTAGGCTGTTATTGTTTGATTTTTTGTATTATCTATTTGTATTATCTTTTCTGGGAATAAAACAATCCCTATTAATATACCTAATATCAAAATTACAGGTATTATTATAAATAAATGTTTGTAGCTATGCTTTTTCATATAAACTGTAAAGGTTAGAAAGATTTAAAGCTATTGTTTGATTTAGTTGAAAAAATTTAAATAGTACCACATAATATTTTTTAATATGCTAGAACTAAATAAATGGATATTGTCTGCTGGGACTTTAGTTTTATTTATATTATTATCTTTTATAGTTTCTTTTGTAATGGGAAAAATAATTAAAATAACCACCAAGAAGGTTTCTTTAGATAATAAAATTGCTGCTGCTTTAAAAACACCAATACGACTTATTATCCTTCTTTCTGGAGTATTTATAGCAAGTTATTATATAAAACCTGATTTTAAAATTGACGGTTTTAATTTAATAATGATTTATAAAATAATTTCTATCTTTATTGTTGCTTATGTTGTTGTGAGCATTGTAAAAGCCTTTTTTATTTGGTATGTTGATAACTTAAAGTTAAAGAATAAAGTTATAATTGATGATACTTTATTTCAATTCTTAACTAAAGTTATAACTGTTGTTTTATATATTATTGCAATATTAACTTCCCTTAGTTTACTTCAGATTGATATTAAACCAATACTTGCTGGTTTAGGAATTGCTGGTTTAGCTGTTGCTTTAGCGTTACAAGATACTTTAAGTAATTTCTTTTCTGCAATTTATATTGTTGTTGATCAACCTATTAAGATTCATGATTATGTTGAATTACCTACTGGTGAGAAAGGATATGTTTCTGAGATTGGATGGAGAAGCACTAGATTAACTACTAGGGATAAAAATATTGTTGTTATTCCTAACTCTAAATTATCTCAATCTGTTATTACAAATTATAATCAAATACAGACTAAATTCAAAGTTGAAGTTCCTGTTTCTGTTAGTTATAAATCTGAATTAGATAAAGTTGAATATATTACTGTTAAAGTTGCTAAAGAATTAATGAAAAAAATAGAACCAACTATCAAAGATTTTGAACCTTATGTTAGATATGAAAGCTTTGGAGATTCTGGAATTAATTTTAAAGTTTCTATCATGAGTGAGAATGTTGAAAATAAATTTGTTTTGGTTCATGAATTCATTAAAGAGTTAAATAAAGCTTACAAGAAAAATAAAATAGAAATACCTTATCCACAGAGAGATATTCATTTGTTAAAGAATTAATTTTAGAATCTTACTCTTGCATATAATTCTAGTGTACCCTTAGTTGATGAAATGTAATATTCCAAACCATCAAAACCTTCATTTGCTGCTTTTTTTGGTGCTGTTCTAACTGCATCTGAAATGTCTGCTTCAGTAACTCTAACTTTTAACATCTTTCCATTATTTCTTTCTGCGGTATCTGAATACGAGTAATCTAATAGATGTTCTTCTAAACTATATGGCGGTCTTGGTTCTATTGTTATTGGTTCTTTTATTGGATTTATGTATTCTATTACTGCTCTGCCAGTTACTCTTGCTTTTAATTGATCAAAAAATCCTAAAACTCCAAGAGTGAAATTATAAACTATGTCTGTTAAGCTTGTCATTCTTTAATTCGGGATCTTAATGTTTATAAATCTTCTTTATCTTTAATATATTTAATCAATTCTCTAGATATTATTGGTTTATTATTCTTAGAAACGTATCTGTAAGGTAAATTAATTTCTTCTTGAAATTTTCCTTTTTTTAATGTTAATGTTGGTTTATCTATGAACTTTATTTTATCAATTGTTTTTCCTTTTAATATTAAACTTGTAACTAAAACTGCGGTGTCAGTAGACATTTGTATTTCTTTTAAATTTCTGGTTTCTACATTCTTTAATTTTGATGTTAAATATTTTTCAGTTCTTCCTTGTTCTGGAAAATCGCCTAAAATCCCTCCGAAGATAACGAAGTCGAAACGGCTAACGTCCTTAGGCTGGAGAGTTTCTTTTGCTTTAAGATCTAATAAACATGCTCTTTTTAAATTTAATTTTGTTACTGATTTCCCTATTACTTGACCTAATTTCTTTAATTTATTTTTATCTTTATTATCTTTTATATTTGTGAATATTAAATTAGATTTACCAACTATTCTAGAAATATTTTTGTATTCTATTAGACACCATTTGTAAAGTTCTTTTTCTAAATGTTCTATTATAAATTTCATTTCTTAATTTCCCTAATCTTTAATGAGTATAATGCAAATATAAACATTAATAATCCAACCACTAGATATAATACTCTAAAGTTTGAATATAATAATATTGTTGAAAATAAAACCGGACCAACTATCTGGCCTATATCTACTGAAGTTCTGTAAATTGCAAATCTGTGTGGTAAATCTTCTTTACTAACTTTCTTTAGTAAGTATGTTTCTCTTAGTGGTTCTAAAAATGCGGCACCTATGCTTGCTAATGTTAATAAACCTAATACTATAAATATACTGAAGAAATAAGTTAAAATTGCAGCTATCGCTATTATTATAAAACCAAAGAAAAAGTATCTCTTAAATCCGTGCTTGTCTGCTAACTTGCCTATTGGAATTTCTAATAATATTAATGGTATTGTTATTGCAAAAAATAAATAACCTATAATACTCGTGCTTAGATTATTTGATTTTATAAATAATGGTGTGAAAGTATAAATCATTGCCCACCACATTAAAAGGCCCATTGAGATAAAGTATAAAACTTTTAAATCTTTATCTTTAAAATAATCTTTAATATTTTTTATAATATTATTTTTATTTTTTCTGATCTTTATCTCTTCTTCTCTTAATGGATAACTATTAATTAATACTAAAGCTATGAATGGAAATATGGTACTTATTAAAAATATTGTTTGAATTGAATATTTTTCTGCTAATAATGCACCAAAAATTGGACCTATCAACCAAGCAATATTAGAAACTGTAAAATGCATACCTTCTAATTTGCCTAAATTTTTTGTTGATGCATATTCCCTAATAAACAAAGCTAGTGTAATAAATACTGAAACTAAAAAAAATGTCCTGAAAACTTGTAATATTAAAAAATAATGTAATTGGTTTATTATTGATAATAAAGCTATTGTTATAGTGCAACCAAATAAACCCAACCTCATTAACCTTAGTTTTTTGTGTGCTTCTAAGAAATTGTTTGCTATAAAATTTCCTATAAGTAATAATACTGCTATCGCTGCGCTTACATAACCAACATAGGCTTCTTTTGGTACTAGGGTTTTGATATATAGAGGAAATACTGGCGCTAGGAAAGAAATTGATAGTGAAACCATAAATGATAATAAGACTAAGAAATATGCTCCTTTTAGCGGAACTTTAAAACTCATAAATTTATACATAATATTAATTAAAATAACCCTGATATAAATCTTTGGTTGTTACTGTGGTAAGGTTTATAAAGTAAGTTTAATTTTATTTTTACTGTGGGCCCGTAGCGCAGTCTGGACAGCGCATACAAGTTTGGATTCGTTTAAACTTGGCTTAGCTGCCTTCTATGACTATGAAGCTAGCAGAGGGTCGTGAGTTCAAATCTCATCGGGCCCGTGTTTCTTTTTTTATTATCTAGACTATAATTATTAAATTATATAGAATCTTACTTTAATACACTAAGTTTTTTAATTAATTCTTTAAAGTATTAGAAGTTGTTTTAATTGCTAAATAAGTTCCAGAAACTACGACAATAGGAATAACACCCATAATAACAGCAGAAGCTCTAATAGTAGCTAACAAAGCACCTAATTTTTTATTTGAAATATTTTTAACGATATCTAAAAGTTTATTATAAATTTCTTGTAATTTTTTACTATTTCCAAACATACCATTGTATAATGTAGATTGTATACAAATTTAACATATAATTAGACTGCTAATTTAGTGCCACAAAACTTTTTTTGGTGTAAAATAGAATTAATTATTTTAAGGTTAGTTCAAAAATGTATTTTTTGGCCATCCATTTTTTACCTATTTTAAATATTTTTATTTTGCCAATTAAATTTAATTTTTTATACCATTCAATATTATCCTCCACAAATTCTTTAGTAGGTGCAGTGTTAAAAGCAATAAGTCGAGTATTATAATTTTCAAT
>CAYJSR010000066.1:0-5007 GCA_964373095.1 Candidatus Woesearchaeota archaeon | reverse complement strand
TATATACAAAAAGCCCTTTATGTTTTAAAAATTTAATTTGATTGATTTTAATATCATAATTAGCTATTTTTAAATCTTTGACATCGAAATAATTTTTCCAACCAAACTCAGTCAATACTTCAGTATCTTCAGAATAACAAGCCTGAATATTAGCTTTACTTATAGGAATTATTTGTTGTTCCATTGCAGAATGTAAAGCCGCAGTATCATCTTTATCAATTTTATCAAGTTCATCGACACAATTATGAACAATTATTCCATTAGCTAAAAAATTATGCGTACCTGGAACAAATAAATCATATACATAACCTTTATAAGAAATTTTCTTAATATCAATAATTTTATCTAAGAAAAAATCACGTTTAACTAAAGTAGTAATTATATCAAAGTCTTCTTTAGTCATAATATCTCCAACACGTTCAATGAATTTATTTAGTTGATCCCGAGATGGATTAATTAATTTATTTTTATAATAATAAACATAACTCCATATTCCATTTTTAATAAGGGTTGATTTATTAATAAGAGATATATTCTCAGCAATTTTAGCTACAATTTCAGAAGGCATTTTATCACTAGTAGAAGAGATTTTAGTAATTCTATCAATTAAAAATTTATTATTTGCTTTAATAGAATAAATTTTAATTGATTCTAATAATCCATGTACATCTCTTCTCCCTGTAATCTCAACATTTAAAACATTTTTACGATCTCTCTTAACTTTAGAATAGATATCAAATCTCCTGAGTGCTAAAATAAAATTAAGATTTGTTTGTAAGTCATTACTTATTAAAAAATTAATATGTTGAACAACATAAGTTTGAGATTTCTTTATGGATTTCTTATCAGAAACGCACCCATCAGAATCCATCAAACCAGCAACAAAAGCATTAAAACATTCATCAGGAATATTAAATAAATTCTCAAAGCTTTTACCGATCAAAGAGTTTAGTAATTCACATAATAAATTAGAATTAAAATAAAGATGATAGGCATTTGATACAGGATTGCCATTAGGACTAACTGGATTTTTTTTCATATAAACACCAAAGTTTTTACCAAAACAAGTAAATGCATAACTCTGTAACCTATCAATAAATTCTTTATGAACCTCAGATTGATAAATCACAAACCTAGATCTTCTTTTACTAGATTTAAAAGATCCATCCCCAAATACAAAACCAAGAATATAAGATAATTCTGGAGTAAGTTTAGAAAGTTTTATTTGCTCTCCATTTTTATTTCTAATAAATTCAAAATATCTAGTCTTCCAGGAATCATAAATATCAAAATAATTTAAGATTTCTTTAAATTTGCTAATTGTAAATTGTTTACCGCCTGAAAGATAATTCTTATCTAAATTAAATAAGATATTAAACTTTGATAGATTATCAAATTTATTAAGAATGATACTCTTCAATTCTATCTTTTCATCATTGGTTAATCTAATTTTCCAGTTATTTGGTAAGACTTCTAGAAAATATTTATCAGGAACTTTAGTGTCTAACTTCATTGGGGCAAGAACAGAATCACTAATTTTTAAGTCAGAAGCTTTCTTCCATTTTAGATCTGAACCATTAATCAATTGGTGTTCTGGTGTCAACATAATTTCAAATCCAGAAGCAGATTTTAATTGCAGTAATTCACCATTATAATATTTTCTTCTTATTTTAGTAGAAGATGTTTTTAAGACTGATAAATTATCAAGATCAAAACTTGGAACAAAAGAAGAGATATCATTAACAAAAACAGTTTCACCATTAGAAGAATAAATATCTTGTTTATTAGAATCAAATAAATTTTCTATAGATTCAATTTTATTATTTGAAATTATTTTTGTAGAAGGGTGCAAACAACAAAGTCCTTTATTAGCTAATACTAAAGCTCCAGCTTCTAAACTCCATCCTTTTAGAAATTCATCTTTGACTACAGCTGCAGTTAATCCGGCACCAGAATTATGACAAATAATCCCACCAAAACCTGCAACAAAATTTTCATTACTTGGAACAGAAATATCATAAACATATTCTGAAGTAGACTCAACCAATTCTATTTTTTTAATTCTGACAAAACCAAGATCACCATTCATCAAAGTTTGAAATTCTACCAACTCTTCCATTAATTGTTTGCCAAAATCAGATAAGGCAATTAAACATTGTCTACCAGATCTAATTTTTGTAAATATCTCTTCATTATCTTTAAAATATTCCAAAACAGATTCACCATAAAGTTTTTTTAACTCTGAACCACTAGCAAGAATATTTTGATTAATGAAATTAAATCTTTGAAAGAATTGTTTATTCCCAATTCTAGAATAATTAGTTCTAGAATAATCATTAGATATTTTAGCTTTAAAAAAATAATCATTTAGTAGCTTACTCAAACTTTCAAATGGAGGATTATTATACCGATTTTTAAATTCTTTTTTAGGATGTGGTGCTTTAAGATCATACCTATGACCACTCATATGTATTTTTCTTCCTTTTATCTCAACTTCTCCATCTTCCAATCGAGAATTACAAGAAGCAATAATAGATTCTTCTAAATAAATATAAAGTAAATCAGACATTAATTCTCTAGATTTAGTTACCCCTGCATCACCTAATATATAACCCTTAATAAATTCTTTTTTCACCTCAGAACTTGAATTTAAAATTAAAGTTGGAATCCTTTTTGTCAGCGCATCTTTTCCAACAACATCAGGCAATAAATGTAAAAATCTAAAATAAGACTTTTTTCCATAAATTATAACTCTTACACCATTCTCCCCGTGATTATAAGATCCAACACTAGTGCTACCCAAATGATTTTTAGCAATAGTCTTAATATCATTTACAATAAATTCTTCTAATTTATTAAGCGTAAATTCTATTTTATAAGATCCATCTTTATTTCTCATATGACCTTCAGCGATATAATAACCAAGTAGTCTAGCCAATTCAGAAGATAAATTATAATTTGGACCCTTATGTAGAATTTTAGAAGGAATAACTATACAATCTTTTATTTTTAATTCATTAGCATTTTTAGTTATAATTTTTCCATTTTCCAACATAAAAATACTATGATCCTTAGTTACAGTAACCTGCCTACCAGATTCCAAAGTAAGTTTAAATAATTTATCAGAAGATTTATGTCGATAAACTGATTTAATATTCTTCCATTCCAATTTTTTTGTAGAAAGATTAAGAGACAAAGCTTCAATATTATTTTTTAAATCTATAAATTTTTCATCAAGATTGTCACAATACAAATCAACAAATTCACCAATTTTAGATATTTGTAGAATTCCATTTTTTCTTATCAACAATGGTTCACTATAATCTAAAGATGCACCTTTTCCGCTGACGAATCGCGCTTTAGGCGCAGCCTTGGACATATATTGTAATAACGCACTTTTTCCAGAATTATGACAAACAATTCCATTAGCTATAAAGCTATGACTAACTGGGACTTCAAAATCATAAACATCTCGAACACCAAATGGTTCAACACTTTTAATTTTTTCCCATCTCTGATATAATTTTCTTCTTTGTGTCCTAAGATTTATAACTTTAATTATATCATTAAGTTTATTTCTTTTTTTCTCAGAAATAAATCCAATATCTCTAATGAATAAAGCCATATCATTAGCCCTTCTTATATACAAATTCTCACCACCAATACGAGAATGAATTCCAAAATATAATAATAATAATTGAACATCTTTAAGCAATTTAGGGCGCGTAGATTTTAATTGTATTGCGGTTCTTCCTCTTCCTTTTCCAAAATCACAACCATCTGCTTCAAACAACCAAGCAAGGAAAGTGGAAATAACTTTTTTAGGACTTTTAAATATTTGTTGAGGCACAATTTTATTAGATAAAAAATTAAGAGCATGTGAAACTTGTTTACTATTTATTTCAAGATTATGCATTTTCTGAATAGAAATAATTTCTCTAAGTGTGCCATTTTTATCACAAATAGTTTTAACTTCTTCTTTATCTTTAATAAAATATCTAGGTTCAACATTAAAATTATTTTTCCAAAATAAAGTGAGTGGTTCAATAAGATCAGTTTCTTCATCATTTACATAACACATAATAGAATATCCATTATTTTTTATATTTCCATCACCAATGATATAACCATATAAAGCTGCTAGAGATTCATCAACAAATTCTGGAAGTGAAACTTCTTTTAGATTATTAGATTTAGATTCAATTTTTTCAAATCCAGTAGGAACTAATTCTTTAACAATGTTGGGTATCTTAGGCATTACTCTAATTTTAGTCGAAGATAATATTTCATCAGCCCTTTTCCATCCATCTTTTGTTAAAAATGGTTGATTATAAGTACAAATTACTTCTTTTCCAGTTTCAGTAATTACTTTAAGCACGGGTTGATTATTATATTTTTGAAATATAGTGGCAAAATCATAAGGTTTATCTTTTGAATCTCTTCTTATCTTTGTAACTACTTCTCTAATTGGTTGAAGATGCTTCTCACCTAAATTTTGTATTTCATCCATTCCCTTGTATAATAAAGCAACTTGTGAATCTCCAGCAATACATCCAGGATCACCAACTAAAAGTACATGCACATCCCCTCTTGAAGTAGTACCATCTAACTTTTCTCTTCTTACACCACCAAATAACTGTAAGATTAAAGCTTCTTTAATTCTATCATGACCATAAATACTTGGTGCAATAGCTTTAACAAATTTATCAAATAATTTAGGATCTTTAGAAAATACTTTAATTTGTTCTTCATCTTCTTTAGTTAAGATTAAATTACTATAATCTTCTTGTACTGGTTCAATATTATTTGCTTCTAAAATCAAATCATATCTAGTAGACTGCGCCCCAGTTTTCAATTGTATTGGAACTTCTTTAACAATGCCAAAAATTCTAACTTTACTTCCAGGTGCAGTTCTTTTTTCCATCTTAGGATCAACTAAATCTTCTTTCAAAAAAACACTTAATCACTTAGGATGTTCACCACCATACAAACTTTCAGATGATTCCT
>CAYJSR010000065.1:0-5140 GCA_964373095.1 Candidatus Woesearchaeota archaeon | reverse complement strand
ATGCATTTTCTTGAAATCAATCCATGTAAGGTATAAGGCATTCTTATTAGTCTTATATATCCCCGAGAAACCCATGGATCTATTGGGAAATTAGAAAATTTTTTATTAAAATTTTCTCTGTCTTTGATGTTAAAGAAGAATGTTTTCTTATCAATAACATGGATATGAAAACCTCTTCCTGAATAAACTATTAAGACGTTTTTGAATCCGTTGTTTTTTAATTCTTTTTTCAGCCTCAAAGAGGATTTATACAATTTATTTAAGCAATTATTGCAGGCTCCTCCGTTATTTCTGCATTTGCATTTTATATTATCCGCATCCAAATCAAAGACAAACTCTTAGGTTTCCCATTTATTTAGATTAAGTTTACTCAATGTTTCTTTCGGATTTTTATATCTATTCCTGTCATAATATATGTCTTCTGGAAGACATTTTTTGATTTTTTGTTTTAATTTACTAAACAGAAAATAAAAAAGTGAATTGCCCCATTTATAAATGTCTAATTTTAAGTTTGGAATTTAAACTTCAGCAAGAATCTTACCATAAAGAGCCAAGTGTTTTCTTATAAAATTGTAATAAAACTCATATCATTTCATAATTAAATACACAAATTTAATATAATCATAAAGATCCTACATAATTTACTTATTCTAAGTCTAATAGATTAAACAATAAATGGCAGAGTCAACCTATACTTTAGTAAGGTAGTAACATAACATTTATATTTAGAATTAAATAAAAGTATTTATGGCAAAAATAGATGCAAGAACATTTATTGGAAAATTAGATGAATTATTTAGAAAATTACCAGATGCAAAAATGTATCCCTTTGATAAGCCCACTGCAAAAAGCCTTACTGAAGAATGGTTTGCTTTAAAAAACCAACTTGAAAAGTTCTTAGCAGAAAATAACAGAGGAGTTCCAGAAGTTATTACAGAATTAAATGGTTTATTTGAAAGATATTACAACAGGGGAAATGTGCCAAATTCAAAATTAATAATTCCAATTGAAGAGAAATTAGGAACAAAATTAAGAGTCTTCTTAGTCAATTTTAAATAGAATACAAAAATAGAATAATTAAGCTTCAACAATACTTTTATATATAAACAAGTTTAACTTTTTATAATGAAAAAGAGGGGGCAGGCAGCAGCTTTTATAATAATTGGTTTAATAATATTAATTGTATTTATTGCTTTCTTTGCAATCAAACAAGGTTTCTTTTCAAGTTTATTTCAAGGTCAAGGACAAGTAAGAATTTCTGCTCCAGAGCAAGTAAAACCAGTACAAAATTATTTAGATAGTTGTGTAACTCAAGTAACAAAAGAAGCAATATCATTAGTTGCATTACAAGGGGGATATCTTAGTATCCCAGATGATAATATTCCCATAACACCATTTACTCCTCTAGGTACAAGCTTAGAAATTCTCCCAGGTTCTGATTTTAAAACTGCAGTTTGGTTTAGGGAAAGAGGAAATGCAATACAAGAATTAAATATTCCAACAAAACAAGATATAGAACAAGGAATAAGCACCTACGTTTCTTCTAATTTTGGTAAATGCGTTTCAAATCTAACTCAATTTGATAATAAAGGATTTACAACATCGGCAAATGGAATACCTCAAACAACAGTTCAATTAGCAGATAAAGTTGTAACTGCAACAGTAAAATTCCCAATTAATATTAAAGTTTTAGATACAAATTTCACATTAACAGATCACAGAGCAGTAGTTGATTCAAATTTAGGAATCTTATATAAAATGGCTAAAGAAATTTTAGAATCAGAAAATCAAAATTATTTCTTGGAAAACAAAACAATAGATACTTTAGTAGCTTATGATCCAGAAGTTCCATTTTCAGGATCAGATTTATCATGTACTGAAAAAATATGGTTTAAAGATGATGTTTCAAGAAGACTTAAAAACATCTTATTTGAAAATGTAGCTGCAATGCGTATAAAAGGTACAAATTACAAATTACAAAATGATAAATTCAAATATTTAGAATTTGATGCTTTAAAATCAAAAAATAAAGACGTAACAATTAATTTAATGTATATTCCTTCTTGGCCGACAACAATAGAAATAACTCCATCTGAAGGAAATATCTTAAGAAGCGATCAAATAATAAAAAAAGCAGGTGGCGCAGTATCTGCTATAGCTTCAACATTCTTTTGCTTTAATCAGCACAGATTTGTTTATGACATTAAATATCCGGTTTTAATAATATTAAGAGATCCATCAGGATTAACATTCCAATATGCAACTGAAGTAATAATAGACAATAATGAACCAAGAGTCAACAGGTTAATTCCTATTGATCTTCCTGATACAAACAGCCCAATATGCAACTATCCTCAAAGAGAAGTTACCATATTCACAGGTACAATTGATCCTACAGAAAAGTTAGTCCCATTAAACAATGTAAGTTTAAGTTTCAAATGCTTCCCAGCATCTTGTCCATTGGGAACATCACAATTAAATCAAAATGGAGAACCACAATTAACTGTAAGAGTTCCTCTTTGTTCTAATAGTGTGATTGAAGGATTTAAAGAAGGATACAAACAAGTTCAGAAAACATATTTTTCATCAAATGATCCAGATTCTCCACCAGAACTTTTAGTAGAATTAGAACCAATTTATAATAAAACAATTCAATTAAAAATAATAGAAAAAGAAACAGGAAAGATTAGAGATCCATATAGTTCAGAGCAGATAAGCTTCCAGTTTGCAAGCAAAGATACAAGTTTTCAGACAACATTTATTTATCCAAATGATGAAAATAGTAATACAATAAATTTATTGTCAGGAAATTATTTAATAAATTCTTATTTATTAAGAAACAGCAGCACTTATAATATCACAATTCCAAAACAAAAAACAGAAAACTGTATAGATACAAACGATTTTGGTTTATTAGGCTTATTTAAAAAAGGGAAAGTATGCAATAGCATTGAAACAGATGCAATGAGCCTTGATACAGTATTAACAGGAGGAGCAACAAATGTTGAACATAAATTTACAAGACAAGATTTATCTTCAGATAGTCAACTAAAACTCTACGTATTATCATCAAACATACCTTCAAATTTACAAGATTTACAAAAAATGCAAATTGAAGTAGAAACAAATAAAGACGATCCATTATTTAAGGAGCCTGAAATAAAAATGAAAAAGATAAATTATATTGCATTGATACTTTGCATATTTCTAATGATAAGTACTCCAATAGTTATAGCTCTTGATGCAGGATTTGCACACCAATCTCAAAATCAACAACCATTATATCCGCCAAATGTACAAGGATATATTCCTCCAGGTTCTAATCAACCATATTCTACAGGTCCATTTTATTCAAATCCAAACCAATATAGCACCCCAGCAAGTTTCCAGACAAATCCATATTTAGGAAGCAATTTTGGAGGCTACACTTACAACACACCATATCAAGATGCAGTTCGAAGTGCAACAGGTGGTTATAGTTATGGTCCAGAACAATATTTAGGTGAGGCAATAATATTAAACGTAGCAAATTATGAACCAAAACAAGTAAGAGCATCTATGTTAGAACAGCAAGATGTTCCAGTATTTATTTATCTTAAAGGAACAACTATAGGTACTTTTTTTTCAGCATTTTCAAATGATCCTTCAGCTCAAGATCCATTATCTGGCATAACAAATATTCCTCCAATAAGTTCTATTGATGTTCGTCAAAACATTAGTTCAAATTATTCTAAATACGTGAGGTTTGTTAATTATATTCCCCCAAGAAGAGATACATATTCATTAAACAATTTAGGTTACTTAATAGTTTATTTATCAAAAATTGAAAATGAAAATGCAACACCACCAGATAACACAATAGTCTTAGATTTAAACGCAAAAATATATTTAAATTTACAAGAAGGAAATTTATTTGGTAGTATGTCACAACAAGATTTAGTATTAAAAACATTCCCAAATGAAACTGAATTTGTAACAGATAAAAAAAATGATTATTCATTTTTTACAGGAAAAGGATATTTAAGAGCAACAAGAATTACTCCAGATACAGTAACTTTACAAGTATACAATCGTGATTTATTTCCATTAGCAATACGTACAAATACACCCTCACCATCAACTACAGGAATAGTTCCAAATACATTTTTAACATTAAGAAAAGGAGAAACTTCACAGCCAATTTCTTTCAGATATTCTGGAAATCCTTTAATTGATATGTTCCAAATAAAATTAGAAGATATATCTGTGCCTGCAAATAAAGCAGAAATAGTTTATACTTCAAATGGTAAAAAGGTTGTAAGAAAAATACCTGAAGGAGGCAGATTATATCCTGGTTCAAATTGGGTTCTCAAATATGTTTCAACAAATGCAACAAATCCAGAATTAGATGGTTGGTTTACTAAGGATAATTCAAATAGAGAAATAAATTCAAATAATATTGAAAAAGTAGCAAAAGAATTTAATCTAAACAAACAACAAGAAAGCAAGCTTATAGAATTAATAAATGCAAATACAGCACCAGTAGTTGAAACCCACAGTATGTATCTAGAAAATCAATACACTGGTGAAACTAAAAATATTGTAAGAAGTTTAATTACAACTTCCAGTGGAGACGCACTTCAATTGGATTATCAGCCAATAAATAAAGAAATAGTAGATTACTTAGAAAAGAAATACTGTAGCAATGAAGAAGGTTCAAGCGTAGAAAAAGATGATTTTGCTTGCACAGCAGTAAATAATTATAGAAAGATAATGTCTGAATATCCAACCACTCCTGAAGCAACTAAAGCAAAAAAAGACCTAGCAGAAATCTATAGCGATTATTTAATTGACTTTAAAGACTGCAGAAAAAAACAAAACAGCGAAGAACCAACAAATATAGAAACTTGCAGAGAGTTTAAGCAAGACATGGATGCTTTATCATATTACTACTATTTACAGATTGGAGAAAAAGATAAAATTATAGACAGATTTGGAGGAATTGGTGGAGTAGATTATTTACAAGATGAAGGAGTTTCCTTACAATTAAAAAGATCAATATTATTAAAAAATGAATTGCCATCAATAACCCTAAGAACCTATACAGATCAAGGAAGATTTGATGAAAGAGTTTATCGTTTAGGGGACATATTAAATTTAA
>CAYJSR010000064.1:3697-5191 GCA_964373095.1 Candidatus Woesearchaeota archaeon | reverse complement strand
ACTCCATGTTTTAATAAATTTTTTAAAATATGCCTATCAAGTATTGTTAAATATTCATATATACCAATATTTCTTGCAAAATGCCCTGTTTCTTTTAAACCAAATCCTTTAACATTTTCAACTAACCAATTTCTTAATTCATAATGGTCTTTAAATTCTTTTAATTTATCTTTTATTTTTATTTCACCATTAACAGTAAACATATTCCTTGCTTCAATTATATACCTAGACTTATTATTATTAAATCTTACACCAATTAAATAATCTTTAATATCTTTTTCTGTTCCGGTATAAAGCAAATTAGTTTTAACTAAATTTTGAATTGCAGCATCACATATCTTAGCTCTTGATTGGGGTGTTAGCAAACAAAAACATAATTCAGCAAATATTCTTTTATCGTCTTCATTCCAGACATTTTTAAAATAAATCAATCTATTCTTAATAACTTCTTTTCTTTTAGAATATCCTTCTTTCAAATAATCCAAGTCTATGTAATTCATATTAAGATTAATTATTAAGTGTTTATATAAATTGTTGTTGTATTTAGTAAGAATAATTGCAGCAGTAATATTATTTAGAAGTAAGAAAAAGAAATGGAATTAATTTAATAACATTAATAAGTAATAAGGTAATCAATTCTATATGTTAAAGGATTTAGAAATAAAAAGAAAATTATTTCATATGTGTTCAGGAATTTTAATAGTTATCTTAGCAGATCTTGATATAATAAATCCATTAATTTTAACGATAATTTTAGTTCTAGGAATAATAACTTCTTTATTATCAGTAAAATTCAAATTTCCAATTATTTATTGGTTCTTAGAAAATATGGACAGAAATTTTGACATAAAAAAATATCCAGGAAAAGGAGCAATAACTTTCTTAATAGGAATAATTTTAACTTTAATTCTATTTGAAAAAAACATAGCATTAGCTTCTATCTTAATTCTAACAATAGGCGATGCAGTTAGCCCAATAGTAGGAATGCATTTTGGTAAAATAAAAAACCCATTAAATAATAAAAAATTAATAGAAGGAACAATAGTTGGGATCTTAGCAGCATCAATATTGGCTTCAATTTTCATAAGCTACAAAGAAGCAATAATAGCCTCAGTAATAGGAATGATTGTAGAAACAATTGAATTAAAGATACATAAAGGTTATGCTGTAGATGATAATATTACTGTACCTCTAGCAGCAGGCCTAACTATTTATGTATTAAGGTTGTTTTAATTTAAGTGTTCTTTCTCTTTCTTTGATAGATGTAGGAACAAATATTCTATGTTTAGCCTTATCGCTTCCTAGAGAAACAGATCTAGATACTGCAGGCAATCTAGTCATATCATCAACTTCTCGATACCATTTACCTAATCTAGTATATGGGTGTAATCTGGTAATGTCTAAACCAGTAGTTTCAGCAGCCATTGTTAATTTTCTATCACCATATAAATCTACATCTCCAGATAAAAATTCTTTCTGAATATAATGTAATGG
>CAYJSR010000064.1:0-3687 GCA_964373095.1 Candidatus Woesearchaeota archaeon | reverse complement strand
CACCTATAAACTAAACTTATTGCTTGGGTATCATCTTTATTTTGCCACCTTTCAGCTACAACTTCATTAACGGTTCCTTCATATTCTAAACAAAGACCGCCTCTATAGTATCCACTAGATCTTAATTTATCTTTTACTCTACTTAATAATCCAATTGTATCTGCAATATATTTTTGGTCTTCTTTTGTTCTTCTTAATCCATTTCTTACAACTTCAAATTTTATATCTCCATTTCTCAACATAGTATTTACAGCAGGACTAAATAATAAGTGTCCTAATCTAGATAACTTTCTATTAATTCTAAACAAACTTTCTCCTTGCACATATCTGGCAACTAAAAATTCAATATCTAAACCTGCTTTTAATCCTGCATTTAATGGAGTAATATCAAAAGGTAAGGCAGGATTGTCTGAATTTTTCCTTATAAATTCAACATTATCATCTCCTTTCCCAATAGAAGCCAAATAATAAGCTTCTAATAATTCAGCACCATGGTGGCAGGCAACAACATTCATCTTTGATTTCATGCCATTATAAAAAGAATCCTCACAACCACAATTGATTTCTGTTATTCCTAAATAACCTCCAGAAGTAAGATTTGGATTTGTTATTGAAACATGTCTTAATGCACTTCTTCCTCTTGCATTGCTTTTTGAAGTTACTCTACCTGATAAATTAATAGTTCCATAATACGCACCTTTAACAGCTTCTTCACCATGTTTTTCCCATAAATTTTTAGCATCTTCTCTTCTAACTAAACCTTCAAGTATTGCTTCTTCAACATCTTTTGCTTGGGCTCCTTCGCTTATCAATTTAACACCTTTTTTATTTAATTGAAATATTGGAGAATCTGGTCTTTTATGTATCCCACTTTCACTTCTTCTTGCTAATTCTCTTCTGAATTCCTGCCATCCTGGAATTCTTGATCTTAATTCTGCTGGAGAACTTAATTGTATTGCAGCAGTAACGAAAGCTGATGGTGTATAAATAATATGTGTTCCTGCTTTAGTTCTTGTTCCTAAACCATAAGTTCTAGGTATTTGTTCTGGTGTTTCTACTAATCTTATATTTGTATTTATCATTTTATCTTGCTCCTTAAAGAATAATAAAAATTATTCTATTATATATTAAAATGCTATGCCCAGGGTAGATAGCTATTTTAGGATTGCCAAAACAACTTTAAGTAGGGCATAGCATTTATATTGATATTCTCTAGATGCCTAAAGATTTAAATATTTGAGGTGATATATTTCACCACAATTATTATATATTCATTCAATTATATTAAAATAATGTCAAACTTAATGGAAGATATCGGATTAACTGAAGCAGAATCTAAAGTATATTTAATGCTTTTAAAAAATGGTTCTTCTCTAGCCGGCACAATAACAAAAGAAACAGGAATCCACAGGAGAACAGTTTACGATATATTATATAGATTAAGATCCAAGGGATTGGTTAGTAATATTTTAACAAATAATAAGAGATATTTTGAAGCAGCTGACCCAGATAAACTTCTTGAAATAATAAAAGAAAGGGAAGAAAATATAAAAGGAATATTGCCAGAATTAAAATTATTTTATAAAACTATAAAAAATAAGAAAGAAGTTACATTTTTTAGAGGAAAACAAGCATTAAAGACAATATTTGATGACCAAATAAAAGAAGGTAGAGAAATTTTATTTATAGGTAAAGGAATAAATTTAGATAAAATATCACACATATACTTTCACAGATTTGATGCAGCAAGGATTAAGAAGAATATAAAAATGAGAATGGTATTTGATGCAGAAGCAAAGAATATTTTATCTATACCAAAAATACCACTGACTGAAATAAGATATATAAAAAACTGGAATGATTCCAGGATGTCAACACATATTTATGGTAATAATGTTTGTTTAGTTCTCTGGGATGAAGATGAACCATTAGCAATTTTGATAAGACAAAAAGAAATTGCTGATGGTTTTAGAAACTATTTTAATATATTATGGGATATTGGATCACAATAATTATCTGCCTACTGCATCAGCTTGGTCTAATAAAGGTGCGTCTTCAGAATCATAAATACAATGTCTTAGACTATATCTCAAACACATTTTATCAACAACATCAGAAAATTTAGAAAAATCAACTATCTTGGCTCTAAGTAGTATAGCTCGGCTATCAACATCCAGACTCCTAGCAGCTATTGCCAGTCCTTTATCACTATTTAATCTATCAGTTATGTCAGCCACACAACTTACACCGGGATCAAGTATAGGTTGTGCCACATTTAAATCATCTAAGGCGTGCAGATAATTATAAGCACGTTCTATATCAACTTGCTCATACCCTACAAATAATGCATACTGTACCATATATTATAAAATTGATAAAACAATATAAAAAGCTTTCTATAAACAAAATTAATGACTAGTAAATTTCTAGAAGATATAGTAGAAGAAGATATAAGATCTAAAAAAATAACTTCAAATAAATTCTTAGATAAAGTAAGGGGTTTTTTGGATTTTTCAGGTTCACCTATAAGACATCCAATAATAACTTCAACTTTAGGAGTTTGCATATCAGAATATGTAAGAAAAAGATATTTTCCAGAATTAGATCCAAAAGCAAGTTTAGTTAGTGTTTATTCACTATATAATATTCTAGGTCTTGTAAAAGAATATTTAATAGAACAAAGAGATCCAAGATTGAGAAATAAAGGATTGTACACTTGGATTTTAGATAACCCAAAGATAATAGCATTATTAGCAACAATAACAGGAGCAATAATAACTTACAAATCAGAATCTAAAATGCCAGATGTTATTCCTGGTGGAGCAATTCCTTTAGCAGCAGCATATGCAGTGCAATCAGGAATAGCAGCAGAAGCAATAACAAGAGGATTAAGAAATTTAAGAAGAATTAAGCAAAGCGTAAAAAAACTTAAAACAAATATAAAAGAAAAAATATTGAATTTCCCCCTAGTACATCCAATATTTTTAACAGGATTATCAATTGCAAATACAACTCATAATTATTATAGACATAGAACTTTAAGAGTTTATCATGAAAATTCAGGATATTTATCTGGAAGAATACTTGAAGATATTATAAATCACCCAGGAGCAATGAGTTCTTTATTATTAAGGGGTGGAATTGAAAATGCCGCACTCTTAGGATGTTTATTAGTAGGTAGTTCTTTATTGCACACTCATAGTTTAAGAGAAAATTATTATAGAACTAAAAAAATAATTAGTGATTTAATAGGAAATAAAAAACAAGCACTATATTACCAAGAAAAATTATTAGATCTGCCAAATAGCATTGAGAAAAGAATAGAAGACTTAGTTGGATTAGGAAATATTTATTATGAAAGTGAAGACAGAAAAGAGGCATTTAAGTATTACAGAAAAGCTTTAAGATTGTTTACGAAAAAATCAACACAAATATCATATTCTGATTTTTTCAGAAGAACTTTTAGGATAAACAAAGCAGCAAGGTATGTAAGAAAATTATTACATAGGAAAAAACAAGAAAAAGATCAGATAAATCAGATGTTCATTGATTTATTAAATAATGATGAATCAGCATTAAGAAGAATAAGATCTTTAGTTGATAAAAATCCAAATGACACACCATTGACTTATATTTATGCACAAGCATTAGAAGTTCTTGGCTATAAAGAATCTGCAAGAAAACAAA
>CAYJSR010000063.1:4391-5233 GCA_964373095.1 Candidatus Woesearchaeota archaeon | reverse complement strand
AATAGTTTCATTATTAATTTCAACAACAATTAAAGCAACTTTATCACTCAAATAGTTACCATGATTTTACAAGGTAAAAAAGAAAACAGGTTAAAATTATTATTTGAGTTCATAATATAAAAAAGAAGTCTTATTTAAAAAGCCTTACGCGCATAGCCAGCGCCATGTCAACCACACTTGTACTAGAAAGCATATTTTAAATAATATAAATATTCTACAATTAAAATAGTGATACGCTATAAAACAACTTTATAAGCCTTAATAATGAAGAATAACCAACATCAACGATAAGACTTCTGCCTGGCCGCACGTGCTCTAGAATCATTAGGTTTACGAGTTTCACGAAACCTAACATCTGGGATCAATAAATGTCTATCGTAATCTAGAAATATTTTTTTAAGTTTTTTATTAGTTTCAACCAAAGCCCTTGCAATAGCTAATCTAACAGCTTCTGCTTGACCTTGAAATCCACCACCATTAACTGTAACATTAATATCAAAACTTTTATAAGTTTCTTCAGACAAAAGTAAAGGTTCTGAAATTCTATCTCTAATTAATTGAGGTTTTAAATTATTTAATAATTGATGATTAATTCTAACAACACCTTTACCAGGAAACAAAACAGCTTTAGCTACAGAACTCTTTCTTTTTCCAGTAGTCTGAATAATTTTCTTAACCATTTAAACAACACCTTTACCAACGAATTTAGCTAAATCATTTATAGTAATAAAATTTAAAGTTTTTAATTTACTATAATCTGCTCCTTGAATTGTTTCTAGTTTTTGATTTTTATAAGATTCAGGAATGCTCATAAAACATTTTACACGTTTGTAAGCTTTCTT
>CAYJSR010000063.1:0-4381 GCA_964373095.1 Candidatus Woesearchaeota archaeon | reverse complement strand
TATTATATCAGGCATCTTAGGATAAAATGGACCATGATAAGGATGTCCTTTTTCTTGTCTAGTCCTAAACTGAGCTAGTAATGTAGCTCTATTACCAGTAATTATTGCTTTTTCACAATTAACTATAATTACAGATTCACCTTCTAATGATTGTTTAGCAGCAAATGTAGCTAATCTTCCCATTATCAAATTTGTAGCATCAATGATCATAGCACTTTGGATAAAGATGGGGTTTTTAAAGGTTTCTTTAAGATCTAGTAAAATAACTAACCAGTAAAGTATAAATAAAACTAGAAAATAGATAATATAAATAATATGAAAAAATTAACAACAATTCCAAACTTAATTACATTATTCAGATTAATTCTAGTTCCATTTATTTGCTATTATATCTTAAAAAATAAGATAGCCCTAGCAATAATATTATTTGTAATTGCTTCTTTATCAGATCATATAGATGGAAGATTAGCCAGAAAATTAAAACAAACAAGTTATATTGGTGGTTATTTTGACGCTCTAACAGATTCAATAATGATTTTTACAACAATATTTTTCGCTTATATAACTAAACACATCTCTATTTTATTATTATTAATATTATTCATTCCAAAAATAATAACTTTTCTTTTACAAACATTTTTACACAAAGGAAAGTATAAACCAACAACATTTTCAAGATTATCTTCAGTTAACTTTTATATATTAATACCTTTATTTTTACTTAACATAGATCAAAGAATAATTTATTTTTTTATAATAACCTTATATTTACTTTCATTAATACATTGGATTCATTTAATAAAAATAAGATTTAACCTAGAATTCTAACTTTCTTTCCCTTAGAATTATCTTTCATCAATTGCTGTAAAGTAATTGCTTTGCCAGTTTTACTGATAGCCTCTTTAGCTTTACCAGAAAATCTAAAAGCAGCAACAGTTACTTTTTTAGTAAATTCACCATTAGCAAGAATTTTACCGGGAACTACAGCAATTTCACCATCTCTAATTGTATTATTAATGGTAAATAAATTAACTTCTCTTCTTCTTCTAGTAGGCTTACTTAATTCATCAGCAAGTCTTTTCCAAACATTTACTTTTTCTTTAGTAGACAAGCTTCTGAGATCAGCTATCAACTTTTTCAAAGCTAAATTTGTTGGTCCTGTTTTAACTACCATAATCTTGGTCTTAAGTGTTCATTTATAAGGTTTTCTACAAAATTTCATTTCTTAATTACAATATAAAATACTTCATTATGAATATCATATCGAATAAATTGCAATCCTAATCTCCTAAGCATGACTTCAAACCAACCCCTTCTTGGATAATTCATTTTAATATTATGAACTGTTGTAGTAGCAAAACTAACAACTAAATATTTTGCTTTAATATTTTTTATTAGATACTCAGCAAATTTATGCCCTTTATTTTCAATACTATCCAATAATTTAAACATAAGACAAACATCAACTTCTGGAAATTTATGATATATCCTTAAATCAGCCTTTATAACTTCACCATTAATATTGTTTTTATAGAAATAATCTTGAAGTGTATCACAATCTCTATCAGTTAATTCGACTGAAATAAAATAAATATCATTTCCAATAAGTTTGTAAGTTAAAGGATTTAAACCACAAGCCAGATCTAAAATAGTTTTAGGCTTTCCAGTAAAGTTAAATATAAATTTATATAAAGATTCATAAGAATCAAGTCTTTCCTTTGTAGATCTGTGCGATTCGAGAGTTAATTTATTATCCAACCAGAATTGTCCATATGATTTATTTAATTCATTTCTAACATTTTTTACAATTACTTCAATATCTTTTTTCTTTAGTTTATTATCAATATATCTCTTTTTTATTTTAAAGTTTTTCTTTAGAAAATAATTTAAGAAATTAGTAACAAATTCATCTTCAAGCCTATCTAAAGGTTTTTTAGATTTTATTTTTTTTATTAAATTATTCATATTTTTTGAATATAAATGCAGGCACACCTGAAAATGGATAAACCCACCAAATTAGGTTGCCCCCAGCCTTTCCTCAACTCCGCTACCCTAAAAGCATTAACATAATCATTTAGTGCTGCTTCATTCCTGATCTGACACATTTCATGGTTACATCAACCAATCAGGACAGAGTATCGCAGTAGTTGCTGAGACCTAACAAAATAGATCTACCGCTTCTCAAGTTTCAGCTACACCATGACGCCCGTTTGTGTTAACAGAGTAGGGCGAACCCTCCAGCCTAGCCTGCAATATTAATTAGACTAAGAAACAATTTAAAGCTTTTCTTTGAAGAATATTGACCATAAACTGAAACATTAATAAAACCTATTAAAATACAAGTAATATGCAACAGCCAATTCAAGAATTATTAGACAAATTAACACCAGGAGTAAGCATAGAAAAAATAAAGAGAGAAATATCTAAAAAATACAAATTATCTAAATTTCCATCAAACATAGAGATCTTAGAAGAATTAGATGAAGAACAAAAAGCATTATACAAAAATTTTTTAATTACAAAACCAATGAGAACATTATCAGGGGTAGCTCCTCTAGCTGTAATGACAAAACCAATTGCATGCAAACATGGAAAATGCACTTTTTGTCCCGGAGGACCAGATTCAAGTTTTGGTAACGTTCCAATGAGTTACACAGGTAATGAACCCTCAACAATGAGAGCAATAAGAGCAAATTATGATTCTTATTTGATAGTATTCAACAGATTAGAACAATACACATTATTAAACCAAATTCCAGATAAAACAGAAGTAATAATCCAAGGTGGAACTTTCTGTTCTTTTCCCAAAGAGTATCAAGAAGAAGTAATTAAATATACATTAAAAGCAATGAATGACTATTCTGAAATGTTTTTTAAAGATAATAAAATAGATTTTAAAAGATTTAAAGAATTTTTTGAATTACCAGGAACAATTAAAGATAAAGAAAGAACAAAGAGAATTCAAGAAAAATTATTAAAATTAAAAGCAGAAACAACATTAGAAAAAGAACAATTAAGAAATGAAACTTCTAAAATAAGATCAACAGCTTTAGTAATAGAAACAAAACCAGATTGGTGTAAGGAAGAAGAAATAAATGAGATTTTAAGGTTAGGAACTACAAGAGTAGAGTTAGGAGTACAAACTCTCAAACCCAACATCCTAAAGTCAGTAAATAGGGGTCACACATTAGAAGATACAAGAGAAGCAATTCAACTTTTAAAAGATTCATTTTTAAAAACAACATTTCATATGATGCCAGGTTTACCAAAAACAACTAAAGAAGAAGATATTGAAATGATCAAAGAATTATTTAATAATGAAGATTATAAACCAGATTCTTTAAAGATTTATCCTTGTTTAGTAATGTCAGGCACTCCGTTATACACCCAATATCAAAAAGGAGAATTTACCCCATTAACAACAGATGAAGCAGCAGATATAATTTCAGAAGCAACAAGATTTGTTCCAGAATATTGCAGAATTATGAGAATAAACAGAGACATTCCAAATACAGTAATAGAAGACGGAGTAACAAATACTAATCTAAGACAATTCATAGATAAGAAATTAGTAAAAAATAAAGTAAAATGTAAGTGTATAAGATGTAGAGAACCAATGAATAAAGAAATCGATTATAATTCTATTAAAATAAAGGAATTTTATTATGATTCTAGTGGTGGAAAAGAAGTTTTCATTAGTATTGAAGACACAAAAAATGATATCTTAATTGGATTTTGTAGATTAAGAAAACCTTACAAATCATTCAGACCAGAAATAACTTCAACTACTTCGGGAATAAGAGAACTTCATGTTTATGGACTAGCAACACCAATAGGAGAAGAAGGATTAACGCAACATAAAGGTTATGGAAAAAGACTATTAGAAAGGGCAGAAGAAATAGCTAGAAATAAATTTAATTGTGATAAATTATTAATCATTTCAGGAATAGGCGTTCGTGAATATTACAGAAAATTAGGTTATATGAAAGAAGGAGTTTACATGAGTAAAAAATTATAAGTTAAGACTCTAAAAAATTATTAAAACTACTTTGGAATATCACTAAAAAAATTCGAAGTGACTATTCGTCGCTTACGACGACTACCCGCCCACCGGAATACGAGAAAGCCAAGTCATCATCGCCCGAGTACAGAACCACGTACCTGCCCAAGCACAACCTAGACAAGCCAAAATCTCTTGTGTATAAAGTTCTATCTCCTTCTGTTCCCACTCTTCTTGGAAGTCCTGTTTTTGCATCAATATCTGTTGAACTAAATTTACTTCCATTTAGAGAATTTATAATTGGAGCATAAATTGGTTTTACATTGTCTCTTAAATTAAATGATAAGCCATAATTTGAATCTTGATCTGGTCTTAATGTTA
>CAYJSR010000062.1:0-5288 GCA_964373095.1 Candidatus Woesearchaeota archaeon | reverse complement strand
CCCAGCCCATAGCCCGTCGTTCAACGTCGACATCTATTGGCCGAAGATCAAACATTCACGCTAGGCGGCGCGGTAGTAATGATCCTTAAAACCTCTTTTTGTCCACAAAAAACACGTTGTCACCGAAACAAAATGTTGAGTTGGTTTAGTAATTTACCGGTTGGGTTTTAAGTGACTCGCGTTATGGGTTTTTGTATTTTGTTGAATTTTACTTTCCACTATTTTTAAAAATAATTATAATTTCTATTATCTTTGTTTTGCAGTTAATTGCTTTTTATCTTGTTTATGAAAAGGCTTAAATAATCTATATACTGGTTTTATTTATGCGAAAAAAAGGGCAGGTTAGTGTATTTATTATAATTGGAATAGTTGCATTAATGGCTGTAGTTTTTCTCTTTGTTTTGATTAGGAGTTTTCAAGATAAAGCAAGAGAAATTACAAATCCACAAGAATATTTAAAATCACAGGTCGGAGATATAAAAAAAGCTGTTGAACGTTGTATAAATGATGAATCTAAAAAAGCATTAAATAAATTATCTTGGCAAGGCGGGCATTTCAATCCTTTAAGATATGTTAATTATAATCTAAATAAAACTTCTATATTATGTGCTAAAATAAAATCAGATGAACCTTGTTTTAATATGATGTTTACTAAATCAGATATTGATGAACAATTAAGACCATTCTTAGAAGGGAATGTAAAGCCATGTGTTGATAGTGTTCTTTATGCTTTTAGAGATAAGGATTATCAATTAAGTACTGGGAGTTTTAATCTTAATTTTGATTTTAGCAATACTGCTTTGTTAGTTAGGTTAGATTATCCAGTTACTTTAACTAAAGGGTTGAATACTCAGATACAAAAAGATTTTAGTAAAGAAACTAAAACAAATTTCTGGAAAGCTGCGAAATTAGCTTCTGAAATTATTAGTAAAGAAGCTACTGGAAGACCAGTTGATGTTGCTAGTTTAAGTTCTGGTAATATATGGTTTGAGATTGGGAGAACTGAGAATGATCATGATAATGTTTATATTTTAAAATCAAGGACTGCAAATGATCCTATATTTTATTTTGCTGTTGAAACATGAAAACTAAAAACTTAGCAATATTAATATTAATTGTAATTTCTTTTTTATTAATTGTAAATATTTCTAATGCTAATGCTGGTTGTTGTTTAATTCCTAGCAGTCTTGGAAGTAGTGAAGGTATATGTTTATCTGAAAGTGAAGGTGCAACTGCAAGTAGTTGTGGTGGTTCTAATGGAAATTGGATATTTGGTGATTGTAGTGAGAGAGACTCTTGTACAATTAGGGGTTGTTGTATTGTTGATGGAAATTGTAATGATGGGAGCAATGCTGTTAGTTGTGATAATCGAGGAGACTATAATCCAAGACCTTGTGCTGAAACTCCTGGTTGCATAAATGTTTGCTGCAGTGTTCCTAATCCAGGAGGATATATCTTTATGCCTGAAAATCAGTGTAATGAAATACAAGGAACTGTTCAAGATTCTGCTATAGATGAGACTAGTTGTGAAAATCTAAACAATGGAGTAGAAGGAACAAGAGGTTGCTGTAATTATAATAATGGAACTTGTATTAGTTTATTGAGAGATGATTGTAACAATAATGGTGGAACGCCCTATACTGGTTTTGCTTGTTCTGTTTCTCCTGGTTGTGATTGTGATGCTAAGTATCGCACTGGTCCTGGTGTTTTAGAAGGACAACAAAATAAAGTTTATTGGTTTGATAGTTGTGGTAATCAAGAAGAAATAGTTAGGGCTACTGATCCTGTTTCTGCATTTACTGCTATTAATGTTCAACCATTTAATGGTGATTGTGATTCTGATCCTTTACTTTCTGTTAATCCAACTTCTAACGGGCAATTTAATTGTTCTATTGTTAAATGTGAAAATGTTTGGGACAATCCAAGAACTGATGAAAATCACGATGGAAATTTGAAGAACGATAGAATTTTTACTTTTGGTTCAGTAGATAGAAATTATAGATATAATAATGAAAGTTGGTGTGAATATCAACAAGCTAAAGTTGGAGTTGGATTAGACTTGCCTGGAACTAGACATTATAAACATTATTGTGATCGTGGTGTTGAAAGAGTTGAAGTTTCTGGTTCTGGAAGAGATCAAGTCTGCGTTGAAAAAATTAAAGAGATTCAACGTGGGGGTAATACTATTTTAATGAGTGAAGCTAATTGGGTTGAAAATTCTGCTGGTAGTGCTGAGACTTGTTTAAGATGTAATATTGAAGCTGAAGGCGGGAATATTATAGGCTGTTGTAATTTTTATCCTAATTGTGCATATGTTTTACAGAAGAGTGTTGATGGTAAATATAATTTAGATATAACTATGGCTCAATTTAATGATTTAAATGATGCAGTTGATAAAGCTACAGAATTTTTGAAATTGAGATATTGGAAAGGAGATTCTTTAATTAGTGAAGTTGATTTTAAAGTTAATGTTAGAGGATTGAATAATTGTAATGATGTAGATGGAAAATGTAGACTTGAAATTCTAAATCCTGTTTCTGGTGAGGTTAGACTAAGTGTTTATGGTAAGGGTTGTGTTGGTGGTCTTGGTGTTGATGTTAAATGTGAAAAACAGAAAGTTGATTTAGGAAATCATATCTTAAGTCCTGGAGAAGGAGATGGTGTTTGTGTTCCTTTAGTTCCTCCTAGTTCTAATGAAACTTGTAGCCTATTTTCTGATATTCCAAGACTTTCTGAGGTTAATGATGGTTCTTTTAATTTTTATTATGATACTCCTTACAATTCTTTTGGTAAAAGTGGTTGTGATGGGACTCTAGAATGTAAACCTCCAAGTTCTTTTACAGATGATAATAAGAGATATTTTCAAATTTTAGATGATAGAAATTCTTTGTGCAAGGCTTTTGGTGAATGTGGATTTAACTCTAATTTACTTAAAAAGGTTGGGCCTTCTGATGTTTCTAATTTAGAATTTTTTGAAGCTTATGATAGGAATGTTAATAGTTCTGATTATATTAATATTGAGAAAAACAAAATTGATAATTTAATAGGTGGTAAACCAAATATACCAATATCTTCTGATGGTTCTACTTCAATATTCTTTTTCTTACCAATACCTTTTTTATTCAGAAAAATGAAAAAAAGAATTTTACTTTTTTTGTTGTTGATTATTATATTAATATTAGCAGGATGTGCTTCTGATGATAAAGTTACATTTTCTAAATCGAGATCAAATTTATCATGTGAATCTTGGAGACCAACTTTTGGTGCTGCAGATTGCAATAAATGTAATCTAAATGAAAGTTCTGGCGGAGTTTTGCCTGATGTGAATTTGACTTTACCAGATGGAAGTCCTGCTTATCAATGTACTAAATCTTTATGCTCTAGTTTAGGATCTTGTGATTTTCAAGAAACAAATAATATTGGTAGTGAATCTTTTGGAGTTTGTGTTCCACATACTTCTTATAGTAAACCTAAAATTGTTTTTTTAGATGCTAATTTTACTTGCAATAGTTTAACTCCAAATGGTTGTCAACCGGGAAATGTAAATATTCAAAATACTGAATCACCTTCTTTGATTATTGCTGGAGATTTAGAAGAGAATACACCTATTAATATTTCGTTTAAAACTATTGGTACTCTTGATGTATCTGGAGATTTCCCAACTACTTGCACTTATGGATTAAGCAGAGATGATCAAAGTCAATCTATTGAAAGCGGGCATTTTGGAGTTTCTCATAATTTTTATTTGCCTTATGTTGCCTCAAATAATTTAGAATATGTTTATTTTATTCAATGTACTGATGCTCAAGGAGATGCAGCACCTAATCCAGGGCAAGTTAAATTTAAAGTTTCTAGGGGACCAGATATTGCTAATCCAATTATTCTAGAAGTTATACCTGAAAGTAGTAAATATGTTAAATTCAATGAGAGCACTAAAGAAGTTACATTATTAACTTTAGGACAAATTAATAATTGTAGATGGGATAATGAAAGTAATGATTATGAAAATATGAATGTTGCTGATCCTGGTGGAAGTGGGGATAATGTTGTAGCACTTTTTGGTTGTAATAATAATGGAAATCCTCAATCAAGAGCAAATGTTTGTTCTACTACTGTTCATGGCATTAAGTTTGGAGAAAATAAATTTTGGTTTTCTTGCATTGGTCCAAATAATTTAGCAAGCCCTCCTTCTCCTGAAGAAGGATTTACTTTAATTGGAACTGATAAATTAAATATTTCTAATATTAATTGTTATAATGAGTTTGGCACTAATTGTACTGAAATATATGGAAATGTATTTAATTTTTCAATTACAACTAGTGGTGGGGCTGAATCTGGAAGTGCAAAGTGTTCATGGTCTATTGATCAATATGATTTTGATTGCTTTAAAGATCCTGGATGCAGTGATAGTTTCTTAAGAGTACCTAATTATGCTGTTAATCATGTACAGAATGGATTTACTACCAGTGGTAATGCTTTAACTCTAAAATTCTTTTGTAGTGATCTTGCTAGAAATACTGTTGAAAAAAATATAAGTATAAATATTTTAAATGATAATATTTCACCTAAGATACTTAGGACTTATAAAGATGGAAATAGTTTATTAATACAAACAGATGAAGTTTCTAAATGTTATTATGTAACAAATCTAACTACTATATTTACTGATGAATCTAATCAATTTATTACTAATTATGGTTTAGAACATCAGGTTAATATAGATACTAATTTTTATAAGGTTAGATGCGAAGATAGATTTACTAACGGCAGAGAAGTTAATATTTATATAAGTAAACTATAGAACTATTCAATGGTTATATATATCTTATTTTTAGCTATTGGTTCTATGATCACACTATTGCCTTTTTCTAAGCTCATAAAATTAACAATTGCTTTTGGTATTTTTATGTCTAAGGCTGTGCCTGAAGTTCCTATTACTGTTTTAGCAGCTAGATTCCAAATACCTGCTTCTTTTGCCTTTAGTTCTATTTTTTTTGATTCTTTTCCTTCAAAAATAGTTTCTTTACATTTATTACATACAAAAGCATCAAATCTTCCAAGATTTATGTCTAGGAGTATATAATCTACTTTCTTTTTTACAAACCTTCCTTTATTACATTCGTCGCATTTTTGTTTTTCCATTTTATTTATTTAAAAATACAGTTTTAATCTTGTATTTATCTCCTAATCTTTTATAAGAAAATGAAAAATAATTATAATTTTATAAAAATAATTAATTTTTATTTAATATTTAAAATATTTATATTTATTATAATATATTTTTTATT
>CAYJSR010000061.1:0-5319 GCA_964373095.1 Candidatus Woesearchaeota archaeon | reverse complement strand
ATTTATCTTCTAAGCCGAAGAAATTTCTAAATGAACTCTTAATACTTTCTACATGTCTTTGAAATCTTTCATATTTTTCTTTTATCATCATATAGTTTAAGCGCTACCTCAATTCCCTTTTTTATTGGAACTTTATATACACTACCTTCCACACCACCACCAAGAAATTCATATGATATCCAAATATCTGTTTTCATTTTTCGAGTAAGATCCATTTCTGCATATGATTGTGCTAGATCAACTATTGATTGTACTTTTTTAGGTGCAGAATTAACTAAAGATGAACCCTCAGGAGTTACAAACATAAGTATATCCCACTCTAGATGGGTTTCAATACCCCATTCCATTCTTCTTCCCTCTGCAATTATTTGTTTTAATGACTTCATAATACATAATAATTTAGTTATCATTTATAAATTTTACGCTAAGCTACTACTTGATAGTTAATATTATATTATACCTCCAACTCTCAAAAGAAATAATCTGCTATGCAGAGATTGATATGACGTGAAAATTCGACTCTCTTTGTTACACTCCGAACCCGTTGCACTCTCGCCTTCGGCTCGAGACGTATAACAAAAGTTATGCACAATAGCCAACCTCACCTATTAAGAACCCTTTTCTATTAATTCAATCAAAGTTTGTGTAAAAGATACAAAATCACACCTTACTTTATTAAGTTCCCTGCCTGCGGATACTGCTTTTAATACAACTTCTTTCGGCAATTCCACCTCTCCAAGATAAATCCCTTCATTGCCACCCTTTATAATTTTTCTCGCTTCTTTCAATGCAGGACCGTAATCAGTAAAAAAATCAATAGAATCTTTACTTCTATATGCAAAGATACCATGACCAGGAATGAATATTCTATTTTGGATTTGTAAATCATCATGTGCAAAACCTAACTCACTATCATAACCTTCAACTTGATATTTATGTGCTCTCATAGAAAAAGGATAATTTAGTAAATTATTTAAATATTACGACTCGGCTGGCTACTCTGTGTCGCTACACTCCTCACTCTCACTTAACAGGAATTATATTCAATTATTACTCAGAAAAAATTGGAACGATTATTTACTTTCGTCTTTCATATGAAAAAAGTTCTCTTAAAAATGTCTGAAAATATTTAAGCTCTTGTCACAGTCCCTCATATCCTCTTGATATAGTAATTCCATGATCTTCTAATCTATGATGAGTTACTGTTCCATCTCAATAACTAATAACTGAATATTCTAATGGGTGAGCTAATGCCTTTACAAAATTACCGGCAAATCTCAGTTCTTTTAACACTCTATCTGTTAGTTCTTTTCTCATATTCATAATAGTGAGGAATGTTATTTTAATAATCTTTCTATTGTCAAATTTTTTCTCCTATCATAATCAAAATTCTTCGGATTTTGGTCTCCGTTTCACTCAGACTCACCTAACATTTATTACATTCAATTCTTCACATTCGTTCAGAACTTTTTGTTTTCATTTAATTACTAAAACTTTCTACAAAGACACCTATTCAAACCTAAATAATATTGTTGCTCTGTAAATTAATTTACTAGTCATTTTATGTTGTCCATGTAAAGCTTTAGTTATAGTTACTCTACCTCTATATTTTTTCTTAAGTTGACTAACCAAAGTACCTCTAGAAAATCTTTGATTAGTTAAATAAATATCACAACCAGTCTTCATAGCAACAATTTTAGAAATTTTAACATCATTCCTTGAATCAACTAGATCATGAACAAAATCAACAATTTCAGGTTTAGCAGGTCTTAGTTGTAAGATTGCTTCATAATAATCATCATGCCTATTATTTTTTTTATCCATAGTTATAGTTTAATTGATTTCTCTGCACCACAAGCACCACATTTAAGATAAGAACATTCATTTTTTAAAAATATTTGAGTATCAGGTTTACCACAATTACTGCAAATAACAAAAGTATCTACATATTGTTTTATTTTTTGGTTTATAAAAGAAGCACTTACTTTTCTACTTAGAACTAACCTTGGACCATCAAGAATACCTGGTGTTGCCAACTCTTTTAATAAAAATTTTAGAAAATGATCTTTATCTCTTCTAAGATCACCCAATATTTGATTAAAATTAGTAATAATTGTTTTATTTCCTTGTATATGTCCTTTAGCTTTAGGAATTTCAAATCTATGTGTAACTATAACATTTTCAGGCAAGGACTTCTGAGCTTCTTCAAGTAATTGTTCATAACTTTTCATAAAATTAAAAACTAAGTAACTTATTTAAAGCTTACTAGTAAATTATATTTATTTTAAATAATAGATTTTATGTATTTTCCAATATTTCCTAGGCTTTTTTAATATAATAATTTTATCAAATTTTAAATTAAATTTAGGTTTAAAAGAAGAGAGATAGTTCCAAATATTTTTAAAATTTCTCAATGAACTAGTGCAAACTAAAGTAGCATGAAAATTACCTTCTAGATCATCAAACTTATCCCATTTTAACCATTTAATTTTTTTAAGTTCTTTTTTTAAGTTCCTATAAATTATAGTGGCTCTGTTAGAAAAATCTACTCTCAGGCAGATAACTTTATTACGAAAGCTCATAAAACCATTTACTTTAATTTTAGCAGATTTATAATTTTTAGAAAAAGTATCTAATACATTTTCAAGTTCATTAATTTTATTTGTAGTAAAATTATATTTAAGACTTACATGTGAAGGGTATTTTTTATTTAATATAAAATATTCGTTAAATTTATTTGCTAATTCTTTTACTTTTTGTTGATGAAATTTCTCAACTTTATCATCTAAAAGATAAACAATAGTCTATTTCATAAAAATGAAAGGTTAATCTAATTAATATCATTTGTTATTTTTACCCAATAACCCTTAATCTCCCTTTACGAAATTCAAAAATTTCCCCACTCATTAATAATTCATTAATCAAAACTCTAACATCAGGACCAGCAATCTTAACTATTTCATCAGCATCAACACCATCTCCAGAATCCATTTTTTCAATTAAACTTATTATAGACTCTTGAGTATTTTCAGCATTATTTATTTTCTCTTCAACAACATTAAAATTCATTTCTTCTGGCGGATTATAATCTAAATCATCATTATCTTTAGTTTCTTCAGCCCTTACAACTTCGCCATATTTCTTAATTAATTCTAATTTTCTAACTTTTAACCATAAAGGATTATTTAATTTATTAATAATCTCAGGAGTAACATAAATAGAATTATTATATTCTTTAACCTTACCAACAACTAAAACTAAATCCCCGATATTAATATCATTAAATAGATTTACATTATCATTCCAACTTCTTAATCTTAACAAACCAGAACCATCATCTAAATTAAAAGATATGGAATTCTCATTTGTAAATTTATCTATAACGCCTCCAACTAAATTTACCCTAGAAATTTTCAAACCATTGATCAAAGCATAACCAGATTCAAATTGTTCAGTACCTTTTGTATAAATACCCTTAAGTAAATCAGATATCCAAATTTTAAATGCAGTATTTCTTTGTATTGATTCCATTTATCCAACCTTAGATATAAAATTTCTTTTAGGTTCAAATATATCTCCAGATTTTTTAAGTTGATTAATAGCTTCTTCAACTTTGCTTTCTTCTATACCCTTAGCAGCAGCTTGAGAAATAATATCTCCAATAGGGATTTCTCTCAAACCTTTAGATTCAAATTCATTAATAATGTCTCTTACACTCATTATCTTACTTCTAGCAGAAGCACTTATTCCAGAACTCATTCTATCAATATCAATTTGTCCAGTTTCAGGATCAAATCCAACTTGCATTAAACAATATCTTAATAATTCTATGGATCTAAGTGCATCTTCTTTTGAAACTTTATTATCTAATCTTAATTTAGCAGAGGCTTCAGCAAGCCTCATCAGACCTTCTAATTGTCTAGCTGAAATAGGAATAGGTTTTACTCCTGCATCATCAGCTTTTCCAGAATTTCTAAGTTTAACATAAAATTCTTTAATTTCAAAAATTGCAGCCTTAGTTAAAATTGGAGTTATTTTTTGTTTTGCATAACCTACATATTTTCTTAAAAATTCAGTTGTTATCTCTGTATGATAAATCTCTTGATTATGCGAACTTTCTAAAACATGTAAGGCGATTTTTTCATCCCTTTCTACACTAGGAATGTCTCTTACAGGGAATATTAAATCAAATCTATTAATTAATGTACTTGGTAAATCTATTTGTGAGGCTATAGGAGTATAAGGATCAAATCTTCCTAGTTTTGGATTTGCAGCAGCAAGTAATGTGGTTTGACTAGTCAAAGTATTTCCTTGTATAGCAATTTTTCCATTTCTTCTTGTAATAAAGAACCCCGTATCTGTAGAAAAACAAAAAACTTTTCCTTTATATTGAATTTTTTTAATAGAATCTTTAGAAAAAGTTAATTTTATTTTATCACTCAAAGTTACCCTATACATTTCTCTTCTATTCTTCCTATAATCTTTATCATAATGCATATTGCTACTTGCAGATTTACCAACTAAACAAGCTAAAGCATGAAAGTCATCTATAAGTTTTAGAGAAGTAGATCCATAAGATTTTCCAGATTTAGATCCATCACCAAGCATTAGAGCATTATATAAGATTTTAAGTTGTCTTTTGGAATATTGAGAAAAATTAATATTCAAAGATTTATTAAAACATTTATCACCAAAAGTATTTTCTAAATAAGTAGTTAATTGTGTATTTGTAATTTGAAATCGCATATAAACTCCATCTTTAATTTCAGTTAGTGTAAACCCAACATAATCAGCTAATCTAATTAGGCAACCTTCTATTTTTTTGGCATTTTTACCTCTTTTTTGATTTATTCCAAAAGTAGGTCTATTTTCTAATCCGCCCTCAGAAAGATAATAACCTAAGAATTCTAACCATAAATCCATGGGAATTTTTTTAGGCGAATGCTGATGTGTATATTTGGGATGAGTTCTATTTTGTTTATGATTAATTGGGGGTAAAATAAAATTATTATTTTCTTCACCAATAAAATCTCCAGAATTTAAAAAATTGAAAGTCTTATACCTAATATTTTGCGCTTCAACAAAAGAATAATTTTTATGTCTACATTCTTTATACAACATTCTATGATTGGGAGTTACTAATATATCATTTCTTTTATTTTTAAAATGATACATTAGATTATTATAATTATATACAAAAAGCCCTTTATGTTTTAAAAATTTAATTTGATTGATTTTAATATAATAATTAGCTATTTTTAAATCTTTGACCTCGAAATAATTTTTCCACCCAAACTCAGTCAATACTTCAGTATCTTC
>CAYJSR010000060.1:0-5447 GCA_964373095.1 Candidatus Woesearchaeota archaeon | reverse complement strand
AATTTGCGCTAATTGTTCTTTTGATAATTTTGCCATAGAAATTTAGAATATTAAAGGTTAATAAAACTTAGTATTCTCTTTTATTATTTTTAACCATTCTTCGGTATTTTGTTTTTTCATTATGCCTGTTAAATCAAATATTACTACATTTTTCACTTTGTTTTTTAATAAAAATTTTAAATCTTTTTCAAATTCTTTTATGTTATTATAAGTAGGTTCGTTGTAAAATATTCCATGACCGATACATCCTACTGCAAACATTAATTTATCTTTATGATTTTTTATTGATCTTTTAATATAATATTTATAATATATGTTCATTATTGGTCTTAGAATTCTTGGAGTTAAAGTAGAATAAATAAAAGAATTTCTAAATACATTATTTTCTGTGTAATTATCCCCATATCTTTTTGCAAGATTTTTTGGCAATGGTAACCCACTAAGAATAATCTCTGATTCTTTAGATAACTCTGCAATTATCTTATTTAAGTAAAACCCATTCTTTGGTTTCTTAAATAACAAAAGTTTTGTATAAATTGTTATAATCCTAATAAAACCATAACCTCCTTGTATTATTGGGGGTTCTAAATCTATTTTTAGGTTTATACCTCTAAATTCTTTTAATTTGTCAATGCTTTCTTTAGAACAATAACTTGAAAACCAATAACCTTTTTCTTTGCTTAAAGTTGGCCATACTCCAACCGAGATATATTTAGATTTAATTTTAGATTTCCATTTTAAGAATTCTCTTCTAGAATTAGACGCGATGTAAACTGAAGTTTGGAAATCTATTAATTCGTTTACTTTTTTCCAATCTACCTCTTCAGGGAATTCACACCAAAAAGTTATTTTATTGAATTGATCCATTGAACTTTATAAAATATTAATAATATAAAAACTTAACCTATTGTTCTGCGCATATCTGAGACTTCTGCTGAACTAACATTTTCAATCTTGGCTAATAAATCTGTTAATTCTTCTGAACCTAGCTTTTCATCAAGAATAAACATTAATTTTAGAGCTTTTAATCCAAAAGCAACTGGTTCAATTTCGTCTTTATCTAAGAGTTCTGCACCAAAATCTTTTGAGACTTTTTTAGCTTTGTTTCTTATTTCTTGTAAGTCTATTTCTGGAGATTCGGGCATTATCTTTACAGTTAACAACATTTTTGCCATTTTTTAATTTGGACCTGAGAATTGACAACTTGTACAGGTATATTTAACAACTATCTTTCTGCAATGACCACACCTAACAATTTCTGTTTGATTACATTTAGGACATTTAAATTTAACAGACCCAGCAAGGTTTGTTATTCTTGTGTTACAGGAAGTGCAAGTTAATTCTTTTGCCATAAGAGCATGAACTTTGCAAATGTTTATAAACTTAACGATATAGAACAAATTTAAGGAGGCGATGCTTGTTCTAAATAATGGCTAGGATACTTTATGGGGTTATTAGTATCGGTCTTGGACATGCTATAAGAAGTAAAGTTATTATAGATCATTTAAAAAAGAGCCATCATAAGATTCTTATTATCACAAGCCATAATACTTACGATTATTACAAAAAATTATATAATAATGTTTATAATGTTGAAGGATTTGAACTTGTGTTTAGAAAAAATGCAGTTCTTAATATGCAGACTATATTTAAGAATATATCAAAAGCTTCGAGAAAAACATATGATAAATTTGTTAAAATTAAAGAAATTATTAAAAAATTTAATCCTGAAATAGCTATTTCTGATATGGAAACATTTAGTAGTTTCTTTGCAAACGATCTTAAGATACCATTGATTAGTATTGATAACCAACATTATTTAGTTCATGGTAAATATTATTTCCCTGAAAAGTATAGGCTTAGTTATCTAAAAACTATGATGGTTGTTAAGGGAATAGTCTTCAAATCAGATTATTGTCTTATAATGTGTTTGCCTGGAGATAAGATAGAAGATAAAACTAATTTATTTCAAATTAAACCAATCTTAAGAGAAGAGATATTGAATGCTAAACCTAAAAATCAAGATTATGTCTTTGTTTATCAATCGACAAAGAGCTACGATAAACTAATAGAAATTTTGAGAAGAATAAATTATAAGTTTGTTATTTATGGTTTTGAAAAAGACTATGTTGTTGGTAATCTCATTTTTAAAAAGTTTAATGATAAAAAAGAATTTGTTAGCGATCTTATTAATTGTAAAGCAGTTATAACCAGTGGTGGATTTACTCTGATTAGTGAATCGTTATATTTACATAAACCTTTGCTTGTTGTTCCTATAAAAAAACATTTTGAACAGATATTAAATGCATTGTACATACAGAAAAATAAATTGGGTGAATTTTATAGTGATCTAAATGAAACCCATGTTGTTGAATTTATTATGAATTTGAAAAAATATAAGATTGAAAGTGTAGAAAAATGGAATAATGAACAAGCATTCAGATTGATTGATATGTTAATAAGTAAGGAGACAAAATAAAGAAAGCATTTTTATAGTTCTTAACTATTAGTTTTTTATGATTGATACAATACTTATTTTATTTTATTTTATTTTACCTGCTGGTTTTGCAAATATTTTTGCGTCTTTGTCTAGATTAATTTTTCCTAAACTTAATTATCCAATGGATTTTTATAAAACCTTTAACAAAGAAAGAATACTTGGGAGCCATAAGACTTTTAGAGGCTTAATTTTTGGGATTTGTGGTGGTATAATTGGGAGTTTTATTCAATATATACTCTACAACTTTGAATTTTTTAGAAGTCTAAGTTTAATTAATTATTCACAAGTAAGCTGGTTATTAGTTGGATTTTTATTTGGTTTTGGAGCAATAATTGGTGATGCTATAAAAAGTTTTTTCAAAAGACAAACTGGAATCAAACCTGGAGAAATGTTTATGCCATTTGATCAGATAGACTGGGTTATTGGTGCTTTGGTATTTATAATGCCTTTATATGTTGTATCTTTAAGAGAATTTCTTTTATTAGTTGTTCTTTATTTTTTAATACATTTAATAGTAAAATATGTGGCTTTTATATTTAAACTTGAGAGAAGAAGTTTTTAGAAGTATTTAATTTTTAGATCTGAAAACTTTTTTGTTATAGCGTTTCCTATCTTGTAAGTTCCGTAAGTTATAAAAAAAGCTGCAAATACATCTATACTATAATGTTGACGCATTGCAAGTACAGTAAATGCGAATATTATTGAAGATATAAGAAAAAAGTATCTTATTTTTTCACCTTTAAATATAAAAAAACCAATTAGAGTAGTAGCAACGTGGCCTGAAAAAAATAAGTCGTTTTGAAAACTCAGATTATTGAATGGCCATGGAAAAAAGGAAGGAATTGCTCCATCTGGTGCTTTTAAATGTGTTAAAGTTATAAAAAGAGCTCTTACTATTACTATAAGACTAAAATGATAAATCATCTCATGAAATTTTTTTACACTAAAAAATAAAGGGTAGATACAAAGAATAGCCAGGACTAAAATATATCCATAAATAAATAAGAAATTTAAATTCATTACTGGAATCAATGATAAAAATAGGTCTGGTGTAGCATAGGGTGCAGCAACTTTATCTGCGTAGTTTGCAGATCTTTGTGATATGAATGTTGCAATTCCAAGTAATAATAGTGATAGGATTATTTTGTATTTGTGTTGTTTTAATTCATAATACCATTCATTAATTTTCTTTTTAATTTCCATTTTTTATTAACTTATTCTTATTTATTAAATTTTGATATTCTTTCTCCCAAATATTTATTACATTTCCCATTTCATGATTCTTTATTTCTTTTAATGTATTTTTTTGCATTTTTTTATATAAATTATTATTTGTTAGAAGTTTGATTATTGAATTTACAAATTCGCTCTTATTGTACTTTGTGGCATACCCATTATATTTGGTTTTAATTAAATCTTTTATTCCCCTCTTATTTATACCAACACAAACTAAACCATTTGCCTGTGCTTCCAATATAGTCATTGGTTGATTTTCTGTTATTGAAGCAGTAACAAACAAATCACAAGCTTTGTAAATTGCAGACTTAACAAGAATATCATGCTCTATCTTCCCTAAAATAAATACATTCTTTATTAGGTTAAATTTTTTTATTCTGAATTTTAATTCTTCCATTTGTGGACCATCACCAATTATTAATAATCTTGCTTCTGGGATTTTATTTATAACCAAACGAAAACAGTCTAGAAGATAAAAAATGTTTTTCTCATGTGCTATTCTCCCAACAAACAACAATAATTTATCATTCTTATTATATTTATCTCTTAACTCTTTTGTATTTATATTTGTAAATATTGATGAGTCTATCCCATTTGATATTGTTTTAATTGGTGCTTTGAATTTATGTTTTATTAATTCTTCTTTCGTGCTTTCTGATGGGCAGGTTATCAAATCACAACAATTATAATATTTTCTAGCATATGCCCAAGATATATTTTGAATAAATTTATGATTTATCTTAATATGTTTTAGATATTGAGGATCAGCGAAAAACGTGTGAAATGTTCCTATTAAAGGTATGTCTAATATTTTAGCTAATATTATTCCTTGCAAGCTGACTGTAATTGGTGTTTGGAAGTGAATTAAATCCACTTTCTCCTTTCTTAAAAGTTTGAATGTATTAAAACTGAAGCTGTGTGTAAACTTAAAACCTTCATAAAAAAATGCAGGGATAGAAGCAGTGCGTTTTACTTTTATATTGTGGTAAGAAAACTCTTTAAAATTCTTGAACTTGGGAGCAATTATTATAATCTTATGGCCCTTATCTGCAAGACCTTTAGCTAAATTAATTGTTGCTGTAACAATACCATTTATCTGAGGTAGAAAAGTGTCTGTGAATATTGCAATTTTCATAAAATATCTTCTGATTAAGATTATATTTAAAGTTTGTTAAACATAGAATAAACTACTAAAAATAAAAAATAAAAAAAAGAATTAAACATCTTTTAATCCAGATTCTTCAACGTTAAATACTACTTCTCCATCTGGGAGATGCGGCGAATCTATAAGTTTAGCAACTCTAGTTCCTTTCTTTCCTTTTCTTAGATAAATACGGGTCTGGCTATTGTGACCAACTATGTGCCCACCAATTGCTGTAGTTGGATCTCCAAAGAAAGTATCTGGTTTTGACATTACCTGATTTGTTACATAAACAACTAAGTTATATGCTGTTGCAATCTTGCTTAGTGTATGCATATGCTTGTTTAGTTTTTGTTGTCTGTCTGCTAACATTCCACGTCCTGCAAAATCAGCACGGAAATGAGACATTAATGAATCAACAATAACTAATCTTACATTTAACCCTTCGTTTTTTATCAAGTCTTCAACTTTTTCAGCTAATAACATTTGATGATCACTATTAAATGCTCTAGCAATTTTAATATTTTTCAAAGTTTGTGTTGAATCTAAACCCAGGGCTTCTGCCATTTG